>PCSG01000104.1 GCA_002772195.1 Desulfobacterales bacterium CG23_combo_of_CG06-09_8_20_14_all_51_8
CTTGCCGCTGGTGATCGGTTCCAGGGCCGATAGAATTTCCGTTTCCACTTTGGAGGCCATGGGGATGATCGGCATGGCATTGATGGCGCTCGCAATAGTGGCGATGATGCTCATCTGATTTTCATCCGCTTCCTTGTCTTTTGACAGGGGCTGGGCGATCCACTCGATCAGTTTTTCCATGGCGGCGTCGGAAACCGGGGAAAAATACGCCACAGAGCGCAGGGCCCGCCACCGCACCTTCGGGTCCTCATCCTGGATGGCCCCGAGAACCAGGGATTCTCCATCCCTGGGTTTTAAGGCAACCGCGACATTTAACACTTCTTCCCGGATTTTTGGATTGGCGTGAATGACAAACATTCTGACGTTGTCAAAATCGGCTGGTTTGTCGCTGACTTTTGCCAGAATCATCAATGCGTTGCGATGAATAAACCACGGGTGCCCCGGATCCTTTAAAATGGAAATCGCCCAGCGTCTGGCATGATCGCCTTTTTGGATCATTTTTTCATAGCAGAATTTCCGCACTTCCCGGTCATTGCTTTCCGACAGCATTTTCGCGTAAATATCCACTCCCAGCACGCCCAAAGCATTCAGGATCTGATCCATGATCTTCCGCCGGGTCTCGTCCCCCTGCTCATAGGCGGAGATGATTTGATCCGAATTATCCTTGAAAATAAAAACCGGTAGCCGCTCCAGGACTTCCAGGGATTTGAATAACTTTGACGATGCATAGTCGTCGATATTACCCGAACGGATCATCTTTAAACTTGAATAAAATGTTTCAGAAGCAAACGGCTGCCGGGAAGACAGTTTCCGTAAGGCAGTGGTGATCCGGGCGAGTTCCTCCCAGTTTCCCGCATCCATCAAGGCCGGGACCGCGCGGCGAAAGCACTTCAAATAAACCGGGGCGTTCATGGGATTTCTCATAGAGGCCATGGTTTTGATGTACTGGCTGAAATTTTCCCTGACATCATCGGCGATTTTCATGGTATTGATCATATACTGGACATCTTCAGGCAGATCATTAAAGCCTAAAATTTCATTTTGATAAAGTTGTTCCAGAAATGTCCGGGTACCGGGTTCATTGCCCGCCACCACGCGCCGGGAAATCAATTTTAAAATCCGCTTGATGCCGTTGATTCTCCGGTCGATGATGGCATTGTCCGGATGGTCCTGTTTCAGCTTTTTCAGATGGTCCAGTTCCTTAAACGTAAACCGCGACGTTGGCAGCAGAAGCTCCATGGAAAACGCTTCCACGACAATCTCTTCGATATCCTCAGGGGCCATGGTTTTGATATAGTCAGCGATGATATAGCAGTTCACCAAGAAGTCATTGAGAAAGGTGGGATGTTTCAATGGCCGGATAATATCCTGGACCGTCTGGAGCTTCATCTGTTTGATGGCATCAGAGGAAACCCCCTTGAACATGGGCATGACCTTAAGATCTTTGGCCAAACGGTGGATGGCCATTTCCACGCGCCAGGGCAGATCGGATTCCAGCTTGACCATATCATCGACAAAAACCGTTGAAATTTCCGTAATGCCGCGGGCGATGAATGCGTTGGTCAAATATTTGCCCGCAGCCGTGTCTTTTTGATTATCGACTTTGGGATCACTCATGATATCAATAAACTGATAAAAATGATCCATGCTGATATCCTGCTTTAAGGCAAAGCTGAGCAACTTTTTCCGTTCGCAGTATTCATTGAGTTTGGGTGCAAAAAGCTCCGCCACGCCGGCACCCACCAGCAGCCGGATGCTCACCGGTTCATCCAGGATACCCGTAATCATCAGATCAATCCCGTCCCGGGATGTATGATTGGTGATCATGATTTCCCGCTGGCCGGAAAGAACATTTCTAAACTCTTCATAGAGGCCGGCCTTTGCCGTATCCGCTCCCGGATGTCCCGGCGCATAATAGCCGCTTCGCAACATGGCCTTGGTCAAGTTCATGAAAAACTTGCCCACCGGCTCGGCTTTCTGACGTTCTTCGGGGCTCAGGTCCTTTTTTTCCGGGATCTTTTTGGCTGGTAAATCCGGTTCCGTTTCCGGTTCCAGATCGATTTCGTCCTGGGTCACCATTTGTTTCAGGTCTTCAAACAAAACACCGCCCGCCCTCGGTTCGTCTGAAAAATCATCGTCGATTTCCATCTCATCATCAACATCCGCGGCCGACTTGTGGACAACCTCCTCAGATTTGGCGTCTTTGGGGGTGGCTCGGCTCGGCTCCCCCGGGGAGGGTGGGGAAACCATTTCTTCCGGCGGCGAATCGTCTTCTTCCATCAACGTAAAAGCCGTCGCCATGGACAAGTCGACTTTCTTCGGCCCATCCTCCTCCTCGTTTTCCATTCTCAGGTTGCTCAAATCATAGTCCGCGAGTTTGCTCCCGGCACTAGATGACTTCTGTTCAGAAACAGGCCCCCGTTTAAACGGCTGGGAATCCGCCATGATCTGAATTTCCGTTTCGGAGATATCCATCTCCAGGCCGGAGATGGCATCTGTTTCATCTAAAGCCGCAGCAGTGTCTGAACCTTCGGCAAGATGGCTGGTCGCTTTATCGCCTGCAATCTGCGCGTCTGCTTGCGCTTTTGCCGGACGCAACGCCTTCCGATACGTTTCCGATCCGGACAAACGCCGATGGAGTTCAGGCCGTTTCGCTTTCATGGATAGGGAAATATCAACCGTCATTTTCGGTCCGGTCGGCGCATCCTTTTTGTTTGAAACCACGGACCCGCTGATGAGAAAGGGATCTTCAAGCCCGGGTATCATGAGTTTCAGGATGGCGCGGGAATGGTCTGGAAGAGGATTGGACGACGGTAAAACCACCCGGCCGGTTTCCATCTGTTCGTAAAACCGGCAAAAATCCTGATGGGAGGCGAATTGAAGGATAATCAAAAATTTTTTCATGATAATTTTCCCCTGGATCATCCGGGATAAACCCATAAAAATAAACCCTGACTTGAAGGGAGTATATCATTTTAATGTTTTATTTGACAGCAATTTTTCACCATTGTATTGTATTCATTATAAAAACTTTTCCCTTGGGTTTTCAGTGATCAGCCATGACCGCCTTGACCCGCAAATTCATAAAATCATTTGTTTTTCTGGTAGGATGCCTTTTTCTGGCGATATCCCCAGGCTTTGCCGGATCCGTCCGCCAGGCGGTTTATGACGGCCAATTTTATCCGGAGAATGCGGACGAACTGACGGCTCTGATCCGGAAATACACGGAACTTGCGGGGAAAACCCCCTTTACCTTTCCCGCCGGCGCTATCCTCAAAGCCCTGATTCTTCCCCACGCCGGATACGTATATTCCGGGTGGACCGCCGCCCATGCGTCAAAAGTGCTCAAGAACCAATCGTATAAAAAAATCATTATCATGGGCCCGGACCACCGGGTAGGGTTTGCCAACTGCGCCGTCAGTGATGCGCCGGCCTATGAGACGTCGCTGGGTAAGGTTTTGCTGCATCCGGACGCCGGGAATTTGCGGGAGAATCACTCAAACCTGTTTAAAAGCGTTCCAAAATCCGATGCCATGGAACACTGCATCGAGGTGCAGCTTCCGTTTCTTCAGCATTATCTGAAAGATTTTGCCATTGTCCCCATTGTCATGGGACCCGGGGATGCAGCCCTGTATGCCGGTGCCATAAATGGATTGCTGGATTCCGAAACCCTGATCGTGGTCAGTTCGGATCTTTCCCATTATCTTCCACAGGACCAGGCAATTTCAACAGATCGCGAAACCATCCGCCATATTGTGGACCGGGACATTGAATCCTTATCCCTGAAAAATCAGATCGCCTGCGGCATCATTCCCATCCAGGTGCTTACCCGGCTGGCCCTGGACCATGGCTGGCAACCCCTGCTGCTTCATTATTCCAACAGCGGCGACACCGCCGGCCCCAAAGACAGCGTCGTTGGGTATGCGGCCATCGCCTATTTTAAGATGCCCGACACCCCTCTTCAGAAAGGATCCCGACTAATGGACAAGAAAAAAGGTGAACTCCTCCTAAAACTGGCGCGAAAAACCATCGCGGACCGACTGCATATTCAAATAAAGGAAGCTGAAGACAGCAGCGCTGGACTTTCCGATGAATCCTTTACGGCCCG
>PCSG01000094.1:0-355 GCA_002772195.1 Desulfobacterales bacterium CG23_combo_of_CG06-09_8_20_14_all_51_8
GACCAAAAACTCATGCGCCAGACCCTTGCGCGGTTAGAACAAATTTACCGTGGTCTTGACCCGTTGCCGGTTTGCCATTACACTATAATTTTATCTAAATTAAAAGTTTTACCCGGACGAAGGCGCACAGGAAATTTTGCATGCTCATCTATGATGCCATTTATACTTGGGAGGGATGGGGCGGTAAATTGCAGCTGGCCAGCGGAAAATGCCGACTCCGCCTCTATGACCGGTCAAAAAACAGCGGCCGGGACATCGCCTTTTTAAAACCCTTTGTGGTAATTGTATCGGATGTGCCGGAAAGCAAGATGACGGTGCGAAGCTGCGCAGGCCATATCGCCACCATGGTGACCCA
>PCSG01000094.1:369-3902 GCA_002772195.1 Desulfobacterales bacterium CG23_combo_of_CG06-09_8_20_14_all_51_8
ATCCCCTGCGGATGTTCTGGTTGGAATATTATCCGGAAATCACCTATGGGGCCGGCGCCGATAAAACCATTCCGGAACATTACGTGACCGTGGATTTTGAATGGTACAAGGGAAAAGCCATTAGTCCCAAATGGCGGCTGTTGACTCCCCCGCTGCTGGATATTGTCAGAAATCTGATCAGCGGATAACTGTTTCCGCCGCTTTTTTAATATAAAAATTTTCAATTAATTTTAACGGTTATAAATAAAAGGACCCGCAATGGAAGGCGTATACAACATCAACAACCAGGTGGCGAAAATCGCCGGGGAGCACCTTCTCATCACCCGGTATGTCGCGGAATTCAATAAAAAATTAAAAGACCGGGATCAGAAATTTTTCAAAGGGCTGGCGGCTTTTTTTGATTTTCTGGAAAAAGATTTGCTGGCGCATTTCCGGTTTGAAGAAGTCGTCATTTTTCCGGCCTCCCTTGTCGGGGAATCCACATACGGCAATGTACTGATGGTCATGACTCTTCAGAAAGAACACGGCATCCTCGAAAGCCAGTTTCAATCGCTGAAATCAGACCTCCAAAACCTGAAAATGACCCAGACCCCCCTGACCAATGAAACCATAGAGAAAATCAAACTGTTTTTCGATTCACTAAAAAATCACGCGAAACGGGAAATGACCGACCTGTATCCGATGATCGACGCAAACGCCAAAAGCAAGGCCCTTCTGGAAATTTATGCAAAAGAATTGACCGACATTTCTTCCACAGCGAACAGATTCTGATAGAACGCCCATGGGCATCCAGAAAAAATTCTACCTGATCCTTATCGCCATCTTCAATGTTTTCATCATCGGCACCATCGGCTATTACACCCTGTTTTCAGGCGCCTACAAGCTCATTGACTGCGCGTTTATGACGGTCATCTCTCTGACCACCGTCGGTTACGGGGAAGTCATCCAGGTCACGGGCAACCCCGCGGCCCAGATTTTCACCATGGTCCTCATTATCTTTGGCATGGGAATCATTCTTTACGGCATCAGCACCCTCACCGCTCTTCTCATTGAAGGGCATTTATCGGACATTTTCAGGATAACCAGGCGGAAGATGAAAACCTGGTGAATGCGGGCATTGACAAAGCCGCCGGAATTATCATCACCCTGCCGTCCGATAAGGATAATCTTTACATCACGATGACCGCCCGGATGCTGAACCCGAAGATCCGGATTATCACCCGGGTGACGGACAAAAAAATCGAGCCGAAACTTAAAAAGGCCGGCGCAAACGGAATTGTTTCCCCCAATTTCATCGGTGCCCTGCGCATGGCTTCGGAAATGATCCGCCCGACGGCGGTGAGCTTTCTGGATCAGATGCTTCGCAGCGGCGACGGGAATCTGCGCATTCATGATCTGAAGATACCAGACCGTTCCAGCATGATCGGAAAAACCCTTATGGAATCGAATTTAAAAAACAGGTTTGATCTTCTGGTGCTGGGCGTCCGAAAGCCGAACAGAGAAATGATGTTTAATCCGGCGCCGTCTTATGTTCTGGAAAAGAGAAGCACGCTGATCATCATGGGGAATATTGAAAATATCCAGAAAGCCCGCCAGACGATGTGAGTCTCCACTGAAACTCCGGACATTATTCACCTCCCGAAACAAATCCATCAATATCTCCATAAACTTCGGCCCTTGAATCCGTATTCTGAAAAATTATTATTTTTAAAAAAATTAAAAGCGTTTTAGTTTTTAATTATTTGAATATTATATTAAAATTTATAAATTTGATATTCAATTTGTATTCCAAAGAATACATTTTTTTCCCGTATCGCTCAAAAACCAGTTGTTTGAAAACCCCGGCGGATGATACGGTGATACCCGTGGCAGGATGTTGAATAACCTTAAAACCGGATCACCCATGAATCGTCCGTCCATATTCAGCTTCACCGATTACCGGCTGTTTCTGAAAACCATGTTCGCGTACAAAAAAGAAACCGCCAAAGCGTTTTCCCATCGGAATTTTTCCCGGCTGGCCGGATTTTCATCCCCGAATTTTCTCAAACTGGTCATCGACGGTCAGCGCAATCTCACCAGCGCCAGCATCGGCAAAATCGCCGAAGGGTTTAAACTGAAAAAACCGGAAAGAGACTATTTTGAAACCCTGGTCTACATGAATCAGGCCGAGGATCTGCACGAAAAAAACCATTATTATAAAAAACTGATCACCCTGAAAACGCCCGCGGACATGAAACTGCTGGAAAACGCCCGGTATGAGTATTTTTCCAGGTGGTATCTGCCGGTTCTCCGCGAACTGGTGATGTTTGATGGGAAAACGCTGACTCCTGCGGAACTGGCTGAAAAACTGTCCCCCCGTATTTCCGTCAAAGAGGTGGATACCGCCTTAAAGCAGCTCCAGGAACTCGGACTGATTTACCGGGACGAGAACGGCTGTTGGCGGCAATCCGAACCCATCCTGACCACCGGTCCGGAAGTCAAATCCCTGCTGATTAAAAACTTTCATCATGAAATGATTAAAATGGCTGCCGCGTCCATCGACCGGTATCCCGCTGACAAGCGCGATATCACGGCAGTGACGATGAGCGTCCGTCAACAGGACATCCCGGAAATCAAACGGCGAATCGCTGACTTTCGGAAGGAAATGCTCAAGGAATTCGCCGGTTTTGAGGCGCCCGATCAGGTCATCCAGATCAATGTCCAGATGTTTCCGTTGACTAAAATCGAGGACAAGGGAGAAACGGAATGAAACACGGCTTCTATGCTATCCATCTTTTCATGGGCCTTGTGCTGATCACGGCGCTTTATAGTTCCCTGCCGGGCTGCGCGGGCGGCAGCGATGTCGGCAACCCCCAATGCGAGACCTTCGCCTCCGATGATGTCCTCCTGGCCTATTTTGTGGATCAGTATTCCCAAAGCGTATTGCCCGAATCCCTGTACGCAGAAATAGAGGATGACGCCTCGGCTCTGCCGTCCTTCGCAGATGAAACAGACTATTCCCGGACCAACGTCCAGGAGGCCGGGGTGGATGAAGCAGACACCGTCAAAACCGACGGCAGATACCTGTTTGTGGCCGGAGATGCCTGCGTCAATATTGTGGATACGGATTCCGGCGGCGTCATGAAACAGGTCAGCCGCCTGGATGTCAACGGCCATGTCGATTCCGTGTATCTGTCCGCCGGCACCCTGGTCATGTTGTATACGCCCGCAAACGGAAATGGAGAGAGCTGGTCCGGAAAAGAAGACCAAGACATCACGGCCATTGATATCGGCATGCCATACTGGATTCCGGTCAACGCCAGATTCGGGGTTCTGATCTGCGATATCAGCGATCCGGAAAACCCGGAAACTGTAAACGACATCCAGGCGGACGGCATTCTGGTCGCCTCCCGGCTTATCGACGGACGCCTCCATCTTGTTTCCCAATTTTTCCCGGAAATCCCGCCCCTGGACATCTGGTATGACGGATCTGAAAAGGACCGGGCCGACACCGCCTCCGCCAACACTGAAAAACTGAATTCCCTGACCCTGGA
>PCSG01000324.1:0-3999 GCA_002772195.1 Desulfobacterales bacterium CG23_combo_of_CG06-09_8_20_14_all_51_8
GATCCCGGGCCACTTTGGCCGCGATGCTCCGGGAATCTCTTAAATAGTACGCCAGCAATCCATATCCGGCCAAGGTGTGATGTCTCAGGTAATCATTTTCCTCTCTTGTGAGGGGCTGATCTTTTTTCAGAATCTCCAGGGGCACGCAGATTTTTCCAAAATCGTGGGTAGGGCCATGGGCGATTTCCGAAACCCGTTTTCGGTAATTGGGCACCATATCTCTGGCGATCAGTATGGTCAGGGCGAAAATCGTCAGCATATGCCGGTAGGTGGTTCCGTCATGGCTCTTGAAATAATCCAGCACTTCCAGAACAGGCGCGACAAAGCGGACGTTTTTGATCACATCCAGGATTTCAGTCCGGGCATCGGCATCCGAAAAAATAACATCATAGGGGCCTGTGTCCAGAATGACAAAAAGATCCTGTTGAATGGTCCCGTAATCCATTAAAGAATACGTTTTCAGATCGGCCTGGGGTGCGGCGGCCAGAAGATTGCCCATGGATTGATCGTCCATTTCGCTTCCGGCGGGTAAAAGAAGCTGACCGTCAAGGGTTGTGATCGGATAATAAATTTTCATGGGCGCGTCACGGTGTTCAAAAGAAGGATGGATTGATTGTCAATTCTCTTATGACACCAATGAAATCATATGTCAAGACGGGAGGTTATCTTAAACAATCAATCTACGATGGAAGGGCCAGGAATTGCCGCAACGCAGGGCTATGTTTCTTTTGGTTACTTTTCTTCGCCCATCAAAGAAAAATAAAAGAGAAAAGAGAATTAATTCGTTATAATGTTTGAATTCCAGGTATTATTCCTTGACTTAAAACAAAATAACGTTCATACATTTATAATCCTAAAACTTTCTCTCACTATTTGTTTTTCCTATCCTCAAACAGATTATCGCCATCTTTAAATGCGGCTTTCGTCGATACGAGGATACAATGATTAATAAACCCTGCCATAATAAAAAACCAGTGCAAGCTATGAACATCAATAAAATATTAATTCTTATGACAATTATATGTTTATTTTCTGTATCGGCAACAGCTTCTTCTTGGCGGCATTTTTACACCGATCCCGACATAAGGTCATTTTTTAAATGAGGCGATGAGTTTGCCTCGGTTCGAGACACAATAAAAGAAGTTTTATTGAAATGTGGTGACCCTGTAGATAAATGGACTAAAGGTAGTGCTGAATATTGGGTATTCATAGATCCTAATAAATGGAGTCCATATGAGGGAACAGCCTATCGATTAAAATTCCAAAAGGGGAAACTAATTGGTGTATATTGTTTGGGTAAGTGCAACATTAACCCTAACAATGAAAATGAAGATTGATTTGATAAAAGTGTTTAGTGAGAAATCTTTGTCACATCTTGATTTGTGATTTAACCTTATCAGTTCTATTCTATCATGGCATCATCTTTTCTCCATTTTTCCCTGAAAAACGAAACAATTCTGCTGGCTGAAGAATAGGCCGGGTTTCATTATCCAGCAATAATTTATTCCGATTTGATGGGGATGGAAAGCATAGTAATTGCTATCGGCCTTTGTCGGGATATGAATCCCGACCTACGGCACAAGAGCCCAAACCCAATAAAAGCCTCATCATTTTAACTCCCCGGCGAATTCTTCCAGAGCCGTATGGATGGGAATGGCAAACCCCATGCCTTCAAAATTCCGGGTCAATTCCTTGAAGGTGTTGATGCCGATGACATGCCCCTGATCATTCACCAGAGGGCCGCCGCTGTTGCCCGGATAAATCGGCGCGTTGGTCTGGATGAACCCGCCGGAAAAACCAGTGACAATGCCGTTTTGAACCGTATCGGCAAAATTGAGCGGGCTTCCGATGGCAAACACCGTCTGTTGCCGGGCCGCTGAATCGCGAACCGCCGCCGGTATATAGGGGGTCGTGCACCCGTCCACCTTGAGCAGGGCCAGGTCATGGACCATAGCGGCCCGCACCAGCCAGGCATGGAGGATTTCGCCGGTTTTGAGGGTAATTTCAAAATTCCGGCTCACCCCGGCCAGCGCCTGACGGCTTTCATAGCCGGTTTTTTCCGTTTTAAAAATTTCCTTTTGCCGCTCAAAAGCGGCCTGTTTCCCTTTCATTTCTTTTTGAATCTCCTGATAATAAGTCAGGCGATTCTGATACTGTTGCCCCAGCGTCTCTCTCTGAGCCGACCCGGTGGGCAGTTTTTCCATGACAGCTTCCATTTCCGCGAGGATTTCCCGCTCCCTTGCCAACTGCTTTCCGGCGATTTCAAACTCCTTTTCAGCCGCCGTGATCCGATCTTCCATCTGCATTATGGAATCTTCCACGGCCTGGTTCTGCCTCGCGTCCCCCCGGATCACATGCCGGTTGGTGAGCAGAAAGCCATCCTCTGAAATAAAAAATCCAGACCCGGTGCCGATGGCGGACTTTACGGTAACGGTGGCAAGGGCCGCGGCAGCCACGCCATTTTCCGGGGCAACGGTTTTTTCAAGTTCACTTTTCAGGTTCCGGACCCCGGCGCCCCGGTCCACCATGCCGTCCATTATCAAAACATTTTCACCGGCATCCGGGGGCGGCGTATCGGTAAAAATCCAGTTCCCCTGACTGTCCTGATACTGATAGACTTCAGCAGAGCCAATCACACCCCACAGACATGCCGCCATGAACCCGCAAAAAACCCACCGCCTGAATACGCTTTTCTGCATGGCATTTCACCCTTTCTATTTTTCCCGCCGGGAAATCCATTACCCGGCTGACTTATCTATTTTACTATAAAATCCGGCCGGTGTAAAAATATCCTTGACCCAGACATGTGATTCTTACTTTATTTTCTTTTAAAACAATGATAATCAAAGCCCATATCGATTAAATGATCAAGAGTTTTAACCATTTATGACCAGTTTTGCATACCAGCAAACCGAGGAGGAGCCATGACTGCCTACCAGTTTTATCTTGTTGAAAAAAAACCGCCCATCGCCTGGGTCTATCTCAACCGGCCGGAAAAGAAAAACGCCATGAATCCGCCGGCATGGGCGGAAACCATTCCTATTTTCGCGGACCTGGACAATGATCCGGACATCCGGGCGGTTGTCATCAGCGGAAAAGGCCCCTGCTTTACCGCCGGCGTCGACCTGATTGAAATGGCCATGGAGCTTCCGGAGCTCATGGACAAAGGCCAGAAAGGCGGGGTCAAATGGCGGCTGATCAAAAAAATCAAGGCCCTTCAGGACGCCATGAGCTGCATTGAGTGGTGCCGCAAACCCGTCATTGCCGCCATTCACGGCTACTGCATCGGCGCGGGACTGGACATGTCCACGGCTTGTGATGTGCGCATCTGCACGGAAGACGCGGAGTTCTCCGTCAAGGAAGCCGCCGTCGGGTTTGTGGCGGATGTGGGGGTGCTCCAGCGGCTTCCCCACATCGTCGGTCAGGGCATCGCCCGGGAACTGGCCTTTACCGCAAAACATTTCAGCGCCCGGCGGGCCCGGGAAATCCTTCTGGTCAATGAGGTGTTTAAAGATCATGACGCGCTGATGAAAGGCGCCGAGGCTCTGGCCACGGAGATTGCCGAAAACTCGCCCCTGGCGGTGCAGGCGTCCAAGGCGGTGCTCAACTTCGGGGTCGGAAAATCCTTTGATGACGGCCTGAAATATGTGGCCGCGGTCAGCGCGGACATCATCCCCTCCGACGATCTGTTTGAAGCGATTACCGCGTTTGGCGAAAAACGAAAACCCCGATTCACCGGAAAGTAACCGCCATCAATCGTCATCTCTCCATTTATATGAGTAATCTGGGATGCGCCCGAAACCTCGTGGACGGCGAAATCATGGCCGGGGCGCTCACGGACGCCGGATTTTCCCTTGTAGAAAATCCCGGAACCGCGGATATCATCGTCGTCAATACCTGCGGTTTTATTGAATCCGCGTCGGAGGAATCCGTGGGGGAAATTCTGGAACTGGCGGAATTTAAAAAAACCGGCCCCTGCCGGCGCCTGATCGTCACCGG
>PCSG01000324.1:4017-4384 GCA_002772195.1 Desulfobacterales bacterium CG23_combo_of_CG06-09_8_20_14_all_51_8
GCGGGAGAATACGCCCCGGATCCCGTCCACAACGGCCATGGCCTACCTCAAGGCCACCGAAGGGTGCGACCGGCGCTGCACCTACTGCATTATCCCGAAACTGCGGGGGGCCTTAAGAAGCCGGCCTGTGGCGGATATTGAAATGGAGGCCCGGCATCTTGTCGCCGCCGGTTTCCGCGAACTGGTGATCATCGGCCAGGATACGGGTTCCTACGGCCGGGATCTGGGAGCCGACGTCCGCCTGCCGGGGCTTCTGGACGCCCTGGCGAAAATCTCGCCGGATGTCTGGGTCCGCTTTCTCTACGGGTCCCCGGACACCACGGACGAGGCGCTCATTCGGACCATGGCGAAACACGACAATATCTGC
>PCSG01000324.1:4434-5458 GCA_002772195.1 Desulfobacterales bacterium CG23_combo_of_CG06-09_8_20_14_all_51_8
TAAGGAAGCTTTGCAGAAATATCTGTTCCAGAAAGGCGTGAAAGAAAAAAGAACGGTGGTCCTGATAATTGACGAAGCCCAGAAACTGAACTCTTTTTCTCTTGAGATGCTAAGGGTCCTTTTGAATTACGAGACAAACGAATTCAAGCTGTTCCAGCTTATTCTGCTGGGGCAGCTGGAGCTTTACGCTAAAATAATAAATATGTCCAATTTTCTGGATCGGGTGAGTTTCAAATATACGCTCAATCCTCTTGATGAGGAAGAGACGATGTCTTTGATAGAATTTAGATTAAGGCAAGCCGGTTATAAGTCCAATATGAAACTCTTTTCATACGGTTCCGTAAAACAGATCCACAGATATACGGGGGGTTCGCCGCGCAAGATAGCGATGCTGTGTCATAAGGCGTTAAAGTATCTTGTCATGAGAAACAAGTTTGTGGCGGACGAAAATCTTATTCATGAAATAGTAAACGAAGAGGTTAAACAGGGATGGTTTACAGCGGGACAGACAAGCCTTCTCCAGAAAAGCAGCTTTTAAAACTGATAGAAGGCGATAAGACAGAGGAACAGATGAAAGGCGCAAGGCGTTTTGGGCTCGGCATATTCTCTTCGGGCGCTATTGGGGCCGGATTCTCTTTTTTGAGGGACAGTCTAAAAGGCGGGTTCAGGCCAAACAGCGCGTTTTTACTGGACCTTAGATATATAAACAGGGTGCTTATGGTCTCGGTTGTGGTCTTGTTAGGATACTTTGTCGCTACGCTTGTCAATTCGACAATAGCGATAAAGCATATACCGGATCTGCAATTAAATATCAGGGCCGATCCGCAGTCAAGCCTGCCTGACGTAAACGTCCTGAAGAACCTGGCTCAGTATCTGGATAAGACCAGGGCCAGGGACATGTTTAATCCGTATAGCGAGGCCGTAAAAGATGAACCCGGAAAGTCCGAAAAACAGGCGTCGTCGACAATATTGGAGGCTACGAAGGACCTTACGCTTGTCGGCATCGCGTGGTCTAATGACCCTG
>PCSG01000019.1:0-3238 GCA_002772195.1 Desulfobacterales bacterium CG23_combo_of_CG06-09_8_20_14_all_51_8
AAAAACCCAGTATGGCTATATTCAAGGCTTCGGTCGCGTTTTTGGTCAGCACTATCCTCAGAGGATCGGAGACATTGAACAACTGGGCAAGTTTTTCTCTGGTATCATAAATTATCCGCGCCGCTTCGACAGACAAGCGATGCCCGGAACGGCCGGGATTGGCGCCGATTTTCCGCATATATTTTTGCATGGCCGCATTGACTTCCGGCGGCTTCGGCCATGAAGTGGCGGCATTGTCAAAATAAATGATATTCATAGATTAACTTTCAACATTGAACGTAGAACTTTTTCTTTATGCTTCAGGTTGTCTTTTAACATTCAAACTGAAACTAGAAAAGCACTTTCTGTTCACCATTCACTTTTCACTTCTTCGGCACTGTTTCCAGAATGGCCTCCACGCGGGTACGAATCTGTTCCACATCACCCGGCGAATAATCCGTTTCGATTTTCAAAAAGGGCATTTTATGTTTGCCTTCAATATAAGCCTTCACCTTTTGCGATTCAATATTATAAGAATGACAGGCATGTAAAACTACGTCGATAACAACATCCGGATGAAATTTATTGACCATTCCGTCGAGCTCCGTCAGACGCCTTGAGTTCGGCGTCATGCATGAGCAAGGCACATCCAAATACCTGCGGGAAACGGATTGATAAGGATCTGTTGCATTTTCTTCAAAATGACCGGCATAAGCCTTCATTCCCGTGCATGAATCCAGACAAACGATTACTCCCCCTGCCTCTTCAATAATCTTGAAAACCTTGGTCGCATCGCCGCCGACCGGACAGCCGGTAACCAATACGCGTGGTGATTCTTTTTTGCCGTGATAAACACCGTCGGCAACACGTTTTTGAAGTTTGGTTAGGGCAGATTCCAAAACCGGCAGCATGTCTTCAGTCGTTGCCACCTGTCCGAAATACGTCAGATCATAAATTTCCTGCCAGGTAATGGGAGAAGGCGTAAGCGCAGCAAAGTCAAAAATCTGATTAAGTAGTTTATTTTTCAGATTAGTGTTTTTGATTTCCCGGATAACTCCTGCATCGGTTACCTTACAGCCAAAGGTTTTTTCCAGAAATCCGCCCAGGTTTTTGATCATTTTACTCCAATTCTCCAGGGCTTCCTTCTGATCGGGCAGTTGAGGCAGATCCATGACATGCGTCGGTTTGATATCCGCGATTAATTCAAACATTTTCTTTTTGCCGTCGCAGGTTGTTTCGGCAATCACTGCCTCAGAAATTGCATAAAACGGACAGGTATCCGTTTTGATAAATCCATAACTCGATTTGATGAGCGGACAGAGATTCGCCGGCAGCACCGTTTCGCCCGCAGCGATGGTCTTATCTGCAAAAGCGCATAAAACTGCCGGAACAAGGCCCGCAGCGCGAATAACTTCCATCGGCGCATAGCCGCAATAAATTCCGACAACGTGTTTTCCTTTTTCCCTCTGCGTTTGCAGATAACTCAAACAGCGTTTTGTCGGCGGTTCTCCGGCAAATCCGTCGTTAACCAGCGGTTCAATTCCTTCTCTCATATTAACGCCTCCCGTAATTTTTTGCTGGTTAGCTATATATGATTCACCCCCAGATATCCAATAGATAATAGTTATAATGAACAAGGCAGTATTTCTTTTATTTATTGGTAAGTGCGTAGTCTGGTTCAAGCTTGCCGCCCTAATTAATATTTCCGAAGTAAGTAATATGTTTGCTCTCAAGCGTAACGAGGGAAAGTCTCCCTTTTCTAAAGGGAGATAAAGAGGGATTTAAAAAAATCTCCCCTTGCCCCTCTTTAGAAAAGAGGGGTTGCACAGTCCCTACATCCTCTTTCCTGTAGGGACTGTTCCCCGAACAGTCCGCAAACATGGCTGCACAATCCACCCTAATCCTCCTTTAAAAAAGGAGGGGATTATCATGGGAGCGCTCACCGATATATTGAAGATTCAACCGGAGTATATTTCTTGATAAAATTGATGAATGTTTTATGAAACGGACGGAAGTCGAATTGACGTTTGTAAATTAAATAAAAATTTCTTTCCATGGTTAATCCCTGAAGGGGGATTTCACAAAGCAATCCCTGGGACAGCTCGCGCGAAACGGCATGAATGGAAATAACAGACACGCCCCATCCAGCGATAACCGCTTCTTTAATTGCCTCGGAACTTCCCAACTCACCGCAGATATTGAACTGAGCAAGGCTGATTGATTTTGATTTTTTCAGATATGACTCAAACAATTCCTTCGTTGCCGAACCTTTTTCCCTGACCACAAAGGGTTCTTTTAACAATTCCGGCAATGTCACTGATTTCTTTTTGCACCAGGCATGATCCTTGGAAACGATAAGAGCCAGACGATCTTTCCATAAAGTTTCCGCCGTAAGTTTTTTATTTAAAGGTTTCTTGCCGATAAAACCCATTTCCACTTCATTATCCAAAACCATGTTCATCGCATCTTCACTATCCGCTGTTTTGATGTAGATGTGAATATCGGCGTTTGTTTTGTTAAAATCACTCAAGGCGCGCGGAAGAATATAGGTGGCAGGAATCGTGCTGGCGCTTAAATAAACATTACCGCCGGTTTCTTTACGCAGGGCAAGAATTTTTCCCTTTGCTTCATCCCGAAGCCTGACCATACGGCGCGCGTAGTCGAATAAAATCTTTCCTTCCGGTGTCAGCGAAATACCGGCACTGCTGCGGTTAGCCAATCGCGCACCAAGACAATCCTCCGCATTCTTGATATTTTTTGTCAATGCAGGCTGAGTCAAAAGCATTCTCTTGGCGGCACGGCTGAAACCCCCCGCCTCCACCAAATAGATGATTGCTTCCATCTGCTGAATTGTAATGTTCTTGAAACGATCAATGGACATGTGGAGCTTATAGCACAATATCATGATTCATTAAAAGGAAATTATAACTATTATAAATACATTATATTCCAAAAACTCATAAGCAAAATGAAACTCCATGCTCTACTTTCAACAACAGCCTTACAATGGTGTCATTTCGAATCCCGATTCAAAGCCGGGCGCATGTCCGGTAATCGGGATGAGAAATCTTAATGAATTTAATATAAAGTAAAGATATCTCCCCGGCTTAGTTGGACTATAGCCGTTGGTCGATAGGACAAAGTTTTACTGATCTGTAACACTGAAATGAATAATTGCCATCGAATTATTACTTTTATGAATTTGCTTTTTGGATTTTTTATTATTAAAAGGTAACTGGAATGTATTTTGATTCCAAAT
>PCSG01000019.1:3483-4118 GCA_002772195.1 Desulfobacterales bacterium CG23_combo_of_CG06-09_8_20_14_all_51_8
ATCGTGTTGATACTCTCATCGTAAGTTCTATTTAAAGAATCTCATATAAAAATTCAACGCCGTAGCCTCTCTTTTATTATTAAAATGATGTTGCGGCGCTATCTGTTGGATTCATTATAACCAAATAGAATAAGTACCGGTTACATATTTCTTTTATGAATTTACTTTTCAGGGAACCAGTTGTTAGAATTCGGGCAAATTTTTAAAGGGGGTTTTGCAATGAAGAATGTTTTTTCTTCACGAATAGGAATTATCATTGTTGGCGCTATCATCGGCATCGGCGCTGCGCTCTTGCAGTATTTCGGCGATCCGCCGAATATGGGCATTTGCGTGGCCTGCTTCGAACGGGACATCGCCGGAGCACTTGGGCTGCACCGGGCGGATGTTGTCCAGTATCTGCGGCCGGAAATCATGGGCTTTGTTCTGGGCGCATTTATCATGTCCGCTTTTGCCGGCGAATATAAACCACGAGGCGGTTCGTCTCCGTTAATCCGCTTCTTTCTGGGAATGTTCGCCATGATTGGCGCGCTGGTGTTTTTGGGTTGCCCCTGGCGTGCGCTCCTTCGTTTGGCGGGTGGCGACGGAAACGCCATTTTGGGCATTCTGGGATTAGCAACCGGTATATTTATCGGAGT
>PCSG01000237.1:0-4067 GCA_002772195.1 Desulfobacterales bacterium CG23_combo_of_CG06-09_8_20_14_all_51_8
GGCATTGTTGAAGAAGGAATCATCGAAAACGACGCTACTCTGGACCTGCTGGCCCTCACCGCCGTATCCCATGCCAAAGCCGGAGCCGACATGGTGGCCCCATCCGACATGATGGACGGCCGGGTGGGAGCCATCCGGGAAGCCTTAGATGAAAGCCAGCTTGAAAACACGCCCATCATGTCCTATGCCGTCAAATACTGCTCGGCCTTCTATGGCCCCTTCCGGGAAGCGGCCCATTCAGCCCCGCAATTCGGGGACCGGCGCACCTACCAGATGGACCCGGCCAACTGGCGGGAGGCCATCCGGGAAGCCACCATGGATATTGAGGAAGGCGCGGACATTATCATGGTCAAGCCCGCCCTGCCCTACCTGGACATCATTTCCCGGGTCCGGGATGAAATCGATCTGCCGATGGCCGCTTATAACGTGAGCGGCGAATACGCCATGGTCAAGGCAGCGGAAAAAATGGGGTGGATCGACGGCGGAAAAGTCATGATGGAAACCCTGACGGCCATCCGGCGGGCCGGGGCCGACATCATCATGACCTATTTTGCCTTAGAAGCAGCACGGATTTTACGAAAGGCGCAAGACTGATCAAAAGGAGAGACTTCGATTGAATTCAACACCATCCGGCCATCCGGGCGGGCATCCCCATAAGCCTTCCGAAGATGCCGGAGCTTCCGCATTACGTCTGGTGGCCTGGGAAACCACCCGCAACTGCAACTTAAACTGCGCCCACTGCCGGGCATCGGCCACCATGGGCCCTTATAGCGGCGAACTCGACACCCGGGCCTCCCTGCGGCTTCTGGACCAGATCGCCGAAACCGGTCAGCCCATCGTCATTCTCACCGGCGGCGAACCCCTGCTGCGGCCGGACATCTTTGAACTGGCCCGATACGGCACGGGCAAGGGCCTGCGTATGGTCATGGCCCCCAACGGCACGCTGGTGAATGATAAAAACGCGAAACAGATGGCCGCATCCGGCATCCAGCGCATCAGCATCAGCCTGGACGGGGCCGCGAAAGAACGGCATGACGCTTTCCGGGGCGTAGACGGGGCCTTTGACAGCGCCATGCGCGGCATACGGGCCGCCAAAGCGGCCGGCATTGAATTTCAAATCAACACCACCATTTCCAAACTCAACTATGATCAGATCCCGGCCATCCTGAAACTGGCGGAAGATCTGGAGGCCGTTGCCCTGCATATTTTTCTGCTGGTGCCCACGGGACGCGGCAAATACATCATTGACCAGGAAATTTCCGCCGACGAATACGAATCCACTCTCAACTGGTTCTATGATCAGCGGGACAAAACCCGGCTTCAGCTCAAGGCCACCTGCGCGCCCCATTATTACCGGATCCTGCGGCAGCGGGCCAAGGCCGACGGCAAATCGGTGACGTTCCAGACCCACGGCCTGGACGCCGTAACCCGGGGATGCCTGGGCGGCACCGGGTTCTGCTTTATTTCCCACACCGGCATTGTTCAGCCCTGCGGCTTTCTGGATCTCCCCTGCGGAGATGTAACCCGACAATCCTTTGCGGAGATCTGGAACACATCGGACATTTTTCTGAACCTGCGGAATTACAAAAACCTGAAAGGCAAATGCGGCATCTGCGAGTACAAGGCGGTCTGCGGCGGATGCCGGGCCCGGGCCTTTGAAGCCGCCGGCGATTATCTGGCGGAAGAACCCTTGTGCGCCTATCAGTCGGGCCATCTATAAAGGACTGACCAATGGAAATCAAACCCATCTACCTGCCCCAGATGGCCAATTTCTGTTATATGGTAGGGGACGAAGCCACCCGCGCCTGCGCCGTCATCGATCCGGCCTTTGATCCCCAGAAAATTCTCGCAGCATGCAAGGCCGCCGGCTATATCATCACCCACGTCATCAATACCCACGGGCATTCGGACCATACATCCGGCAATGCGGGCATCATAGAGGCAACCGGGGCTCAGCTCTGCATTCATAAAGCCGATGCCGCCCAGGTCACCCGGCTCCTATCCAAAGTTTTATCCCGGTTCATGGGCGGCAAGGGGTCCCCCAAGGCCAGCCGGATTTTGGAGGACAACGACATCATCGCCGTCGGGCAGACCAACCTCCGGGTGATCCACACTCCCGGCCATACCCCGGGCTCTATCTGCATTTACGCAAACGGCCATGTATTCACCGGCGACACCCTGTTTGTGGGTGCCGTGGGACGCACCGATCTTCCCGGCGGATCGGCCAAACAGCTCCTGGCCACCATACGCGAAAAACTCTACATCCTGCCCGGAGACACAAAGGTATGGCCCGGCCATGATTACGGCCCGGCCCCGAGTTCCACCATTGCAAAAGAAAAAAAGACCAACCCGTTTACTTTGTAAGGGTACAGGTTTCGGTTGTCCGGTTTCAGGATTAAAAACTTTGGACCGAGCATCCACTATCGAACTTTCAGCTTTAAACTTTGACCTTTCAGCTTCGGGCTCCGATATCATGAAACCCATGCACAATTTTTCAGACATCAAAGAAACAGCCGGCCAGCGCCTGATGATGGGGTTTGACGGCACGACCTTAGGCCCGGATCTGGAATTTCTGATCCGGGAACTTACCGTCGGCGGGATCATCCTGTTTGCCCGAAATATTGAAACCCCGGATCAGGTAAGACTCCTCTGCCGGTCCATCCAGGAATGCGCCCGCGCATGCAACCTGCCGCCGATGTTTATCGCCATTGATCAGGAAGGGGGCGTGGTGGCCCGGCTCAAGGCTCCCCAGTTTAAGGAATTTCCCGGGGCTCCAACTCTGAAATCAGAATCAGAAGCCGCGCAATTCGGGCAAGACATGGCCGAAACCCTTGCCGGTCTCGGCATCAACATGAATTTTGCCCCGGTTCTGGACGTGGCGCCGGAAAACTTCCCCAGCATCATGGCAAAACGGGTTTTCGGCAGTGATCCGGCCCGTGTCTCCCGCATGGGACAAGCCATCATAAACTCCCAACAGCAAAAGGGGATTCTTTCGGTAGCCAAGCACTTTCCGGGTATCGGCCGCACCACCCTGGATTCCCATCTGGACCTGCCGGAACTGAAAACCGATGAAAATGAGCTGGCCGCCTATGACTTGATTCCGTTTCAGGGAGCAGCGGCCGCCGGAGTTTCGGGCATCATGCTCTCCCACATCCGGTATACGGGGATTGACCCCTTGTGGCCGGCCAGCCTGTCTCAGGCGATTGCAAAAGACCTCCTCCGGCGCCGGATGGGATATACCGGCCTTGTCATGACCGACGATCTGGACATGGGGGCCATCCAGAATCATTATGACATCGCCACGATCATGCGCCGGATATTGACCGCGGACGTGGACCTGGCCCTGATCTGCCACCAGGGGCCGAAGATCGCGGCGGCATTCGCTGAAATTAAGCAAAATCTGGCCAATGATGCCGGGTTAAAACAAAAACACAAGCAATCCCTTGCCCGGATCATGCAATGGAAAAGCAAATTTTTGGAACATCAGTTATAATCGCCTTCCCTCAATCAGGAGGGGGCGTTTGGGGACCAGTTTTCTATTTTCAAGCCGTTGATTCTTCTAATTTACGGAATTTACGGTCTATCATGCATTCAATCATCTAAATCACCGGAGGCGACCATGCTAAAAACCAGAATTACCGATTTTTTCGGCATTCAATACCCCATTGTCGGCGGGGCCATGATGTGGATATCCCGGGCGGAATACGTGGCCGCCATGAGCGAGGCCGGGGGCCTGGGCATCCTGGCATCGGCCAATTACAAATCCAAAGAGGCCTTTGCCGAAGCCATTAAAAAATTGAAGGCCCTCACGAATAAACCCTACGGCGTCAATATCAACCTGTTTCCGGCCATGACCCAGATTGACAACAATGAGTATATCGACGTCATGGCGGACAACGGCCTTAAAATCGTGGAAACCTCCGGCCATCACGCGCCGGATGAGCTGGTCGCCCGGTTCAAGGACCTCGGCATGAAATGGATCCATAAATGCGTGGGCGTTCGGTACGCCAAAAAAGTCGAGGCCATGGGCGCGGATGTGGTGACGGTGGTGGGGTATGAAAACGGCG
>PCSG01000237.1:4124-4981 GCA_002772195.1 Desulfobacterales bacterium CG23_combo_of_CG06-09_8_20_14_all_51_8
CTGGGCGCGGAGGCCGCCATCATGGGGACCCGCCTTCTGGTGACCCAAGAAGCGCCTATTCACGACAACATCAAAAACGCCCTGCTCCATGCATCAGAGCTGGACACCCTGCTCATCATGCGGTCTTTAAATGCGACCCACCGAGTTCTCAATAACGAAGCCGCTAAAAAATGCCTCGACCTTGAAAGCAAAAACGCGGACTTCATGCAAGTCTATGAAGTCATCAAGGGAGAAAACGCCAAGCAGATGTATGATGAGGGAAATGTCGACAAGGGAATTCTCGCCTGCGGCCAGGGCATCGGGCTCGCAAGAGACATTCCCACCTTAAAGGAACTCTTTGACCGCATGGCGAATGAAGCCAGGCAGGCGTTGTCAAGATTATGATACAAATAAACCGGATAAATCATGCGCTCCAATACCGAACAATTTATTTATTCCTTACATACTCAAAATTTTGTCTTGAATGTTGAGGGAAGCATATTCTATACCGGGCAACACGTTTTTTTAACAGCACGAATCGATGAAAAAGATTAGAACGTCGCCGACGAAGCTGCGGAGATAAAAGAGGAAGCGATTCAAGCCTCTGATGACGCGGCTGACGCCGTCAAGGAAAAAACAGAGGAAGCGGCCGAAGCCGCGGATACGACTGTGGAATAAACCAGTGAAGCGGTCGACGAGGCCGTTGACACAGCCAATGAGGCGGTCTCAACCCAAAATTAACTGCATTAGTTCATCTTTAATCTGACAGATACCGGTTTTGACAAAGTGTCTGTCAGATTAACAAATCAGTTTCCCAACGCCTTCATCATCAGGGGCAGGGCCACGAATGTACCGATGCTGGCCCCGATATTGGTGAA
>PCSG01000261.1:0-2106 GCA_002772195.1 Desulfobacterales bacterium CG23_combo_of_CG06-09_8_20_14_all_51_8
GGCGACTGTCATTATATCAACGCCAACCACTGGACGGAAAAGCGCATCGCGAAGATCCATAAAAAAATGGAGAAGCTGGGCATCCGGACCGAGCGCCTCCAGCTTGCATGGATCAGCGCCGCCGAAGGCATCCGGTTCGCCGAAGTGATGAAGGACATGGAGGCGTTGCGCAAGAGCGTGAGTGAGGCGGAAATTGCTGAAACCATTCGGATATTAGGGGAGAAGAAGGCAAAAAGCTAAAAGCTGAAAGGGAACGTCCAACATCCAACGTCGAACGTTGACATAGAACATTTATGCAGCCCGAAAAGATTCAGCCGGGATTCCAATCCCGCTGATTATTTTGAAGAAGCCATTTGACTTTTGAATCCTTGATAATTTATTAATATGATTAAACGTATGTGATTAGAAGGTCGTTTTCCCAACGCCGACAAGAGCGCCTGAGCGTTGCCATGAAAGGAGTTTTGAATGGATTCAAAAGAGATGATGGTGGCCCGGGAGCTTAGGTCAAAAATTTCCTGCAAGTATGTCATCCGGGATTTCAAATTGTTCGGTTCTTCAGCGAGGGGAGATCGGCGCATAGACTCGGACATCGATATTTTTATCAGATTGCCAAGGCTTGATTCCGCTATTGAAGAAGATCTGTTTGATATGGCATACGATCTCGAGCTGGCCCACGATTGCGTGATCGACGTTATTGCGGTGGGAGATGCGGAAGCCGGCAAAAATCTTGATGCGCTTCCGATTTACCAAAATATTTTATCCGAAGGGGTCGTTCTTTGACGCCTGAGCAAATAACGGCCCTTGTCCGATATCGGTTGAAGCGGGCATCGGAATCCCTTGACCGCAGAAATAATGCATCAGCAGGGCATGCTGGCTTTTTCCATGAATCGGATTTATTATGCCATGTTTTATGCGGTTCAGGCGCTTTTGATTTCTGAGCAGGCTGCCTTTTCAAAACATGGACAGGTGAAGGGATATTTTAACAAGGCGTTTGTTAAAACAGGGATTTTTCCCCTAAAGCTCGGAAGAATATTCAATCGCGCCTTTGAGTACCGGCAAAAGTTTGATTACGTGGATTTCGCACAGCCAGAGGAGAAAACGGTGCTGCAATTTATGGAATATGCGAAAGAGTTTCTTTCAGTCATCATTGCCTATCTTGAAGAAAAAATGCCGGGTTTCACTCCCGATGGATTGAAATAAATTTTTTCCCGGAAAATAATCCCGGCGATTCAGCCCCTTTTCCCCTTCATCCTTCACTCTTCCGTCTAAAGCCCCCATTCCGTTTCCGCAAAAAACCGGTCTGCAGCAGTCCGGTACTGGTCCGGGGTCCGGGCTTTTTTGACGGCTTTTTCGGCGGCTTTGTTTTCCGCAAAAGCTAAGACGAAACTCACCATCAGGCCTTTCATGCGATCCATGAAATGGGCCGGGCCGTTTAACGTCCGGCTGTACGCATCATAGAGATCGTCGTGAAAGGCTTTCATTTTTTCCTTCTTGTTTTCCGCATCATTTTTTCCGGCTTTAATAGCGGCGGGCAGAAACGGGTCCACCAGGGCATACCGGCCGATCATCTACCGCTCAACATCGGGAAAGCGCTCCGACAGGCGGGTGAAATCCGCAACGGTCCGAATATCTCCGTTATACACCACTATATGGCGGCTTTCAGTCAGGCAGGTTTCAAAAGTGTCGAGATCCACGGTCCCGTCGTACATCTGCCGCCCGGTGCGCGGGTGAATAATGATTTCCGCGAGCGGATAGTCATTAAACACCGGCATCAGGGCGAAAATTTCCTCCCGATGCTCCCGGCCAAGCCGGGTTTTGATGCTCAGACGGGCCTTGAGTTTCGGCAAAACCCCGTCCAGGAATTCCCGGATTTTGTCCGGATATGGCAGGAGCCCGGACCCGCGAAGTTTGTTCGCCACCTGGGGGAAGGGGCACCCCAGATTCCAGTTGACCGTATCATATCCCAGATCCGCCAAAAAATTGCCGAGATTCACGAACCCATCGGCGGATTTGCTTAAAATCTGGGGGATGACCGGAATCCTGGTGTTGTTTTCAGGCCACAGGCCCCGGACGTATTTGGGCCGGATTTTGTTCGCGCCGACGCAG
>PCSG01000261.1:2152-4080 GCA_002772195.1 Desulfobacterales bacterium CG23_combo_of_CG06-09_8_20_14_all_51_8
CGAACGTATTGCGGTAAATGTGGTCCGTGCCGCCGCGGATAGGGCCCATATAAAGGATGGGCGGGGATTTTGTAACTAATGCCGGGTTCATGGGGGATATATAGCTTTCAGACGTCATGACGTCAAATTTTCATTTATTTGACAAAAAAAGATTTCTGCGATATACCAAAAATGCGAAAAGAAAAGATCTTATCCTTAAGAGTATGGCAAACAGGAGGAGAGGTATGATCAGCACCGTTGTCGTGTCATCGTTACTGATATTCGGGATTGCGTATCTGACGTATGGTCGCTTCCTCTGCAGGCAATTAAGCCCGGATGATCAGTGCATGACGCCGGCCATTGAAATCAATGACGGCGTGGATTATGTCCCTGCCAAGGCATCGCTGCTGTTGGGGCAGCATTTCTCGGCGATTGCGGCGGCCGGGCCTATTGTCGGGCCGGTTCTGGCGGGGATCTGGTTCGGATGGCTGCCGGCGCTGTTATGGATTATCTTTGGTGCCATCTTTATCGGCGGCGTCCATGATTCCCTTTCCCTGTTCGCGTCGATTAAGCATAAAGCCGCATCCGTCGGCGAAATCGTCAGGTTGTATATTCCGGGCGCGCACATATTTTTCCTCGTGTTCATATGGCTGTGTCTGCTGTATGTCATCATCGCCTTTACGGATATCACGGCCCAGACATTCACGGCCGTATCGCAGGGGACCGCATTTGGGCCGGCCGTGGCGGCGTCCTCGATACTGTACCTGGGGCTGGCGGTAATAATGGGCATCGGGCTGTATCAATTCAAGCTGCCGCTGTGGCTGCTGACGGCGATCTTTCTTCCTCTGGTGTTATTCACCGTCTGGATCGGCCCTCATTTGCCGGCGTCTGTCCTGGCTTTTCTGGGCGGCATTACGGCCAAGCAGTGGGGCGTTTTTCTGCTGATTTACTGCTTTATTGTGTCTATTCTTCCCATGTGGCTGCTGCTCCAGCCCCGAGGGTATTTAGGCGGCTGGCTGCTGTATATGACGATTTTTGTGGGGCTGGTCGGGGCCCTGTTCGGAGGGTTCAAAATTGAATATCCCGCGGTTAATCTGTCCGGACTCCACAGCGCCGTAAACGGCAAATTAATGTTTCCGTTTTTATTTATCACCATCGCCTGCGGGGCCTGTTCGGGGTTTCACGCCATTGTGTCTTCGGGCACGACATCCAAACAGTTGAATAAAGAATCGGATGTCAAGGTGATTGGTTACGGTGCAATGCTGCTGGAAGGCGTGGTCGCCGTCCTGGCCCTGGCGACGGTAATGATGATTCCCCGGGGATCGGCGGAATTGACCGCTGATCCCAATCTGATTTATGCCAAGGGCTTGTCAACGTACATGGCGCTTTTTGGAATCGGCTTTCAGGTGGCGTTCCCGTTCGCGCTGCTGGCGTTTTCGACATTTGTTTATGATACCCTTGATGTGTCCACCCGGCTGGCCCGTTATGTCCTGCAGGAAATGTTCGGCTGGCGGAGCTTTTTCGGCGGCGTCGCGGCCACGGTCATCAGCCTGGTGATTCCGCTGGTATTTCTGATGCTGACCCAGGAAAAAGCCTATCTGGTCGCCTGGCCGATCTTCGGCACGAGCAACCAGATGCTGGCGAGCCTCACGCTGCTGGCGCTGGCGGTCTGGCTGATCCATTCGGGGAAAAAAGCCTATTATGTCATCTGGCCCATGGCGTTTATGATGGTAGTGACGATGACGGCCCTGATTCTGCAGGTGATGCCCTTTTTCCGCGCTCTGAAGGATATGACCCACGGCGTTGCCGGCAAAACGGATATCATGATCTCGGGAATTTGCGGAATTATTCTTCTGGTCCTGAGCTGTGTTTTGATTTATTTGGCCGCCAAAACGCTCTTCCGGTCAACAGGCCGGCGGCTGAAGACCGCGTAATCCGGCGATACGGCA
>PCSG01000126.1 GCA_002772195.1 Desulfobacterales bacterium CG23_combo_of_CG06-09_8_20_14_all_51_8
ATTCGTCATGAAGAACTGCATAGCAGGCCGCTCGGGGCAGCGCATGATACTCCTCCACAGAGCTTCCCGCCCCTACGGCGCAGAGAACCTTAATATTACAGAGGGCAAGAAGGCGTCGCAATTCTTCCACACTCCCAGCCCAGTATTGATGGGCAATAGAAAGACCCACAAGGGCGACAGTGCGGGGTTCAATGATTTGACAAACCGGTAAGAGGGCCTCCAGTACGGAGATAAGTCCTTGTTGATAACCTTCAGCCAGAGAGGCAGACAGAGGGGACATTTCAACGACTGCACATGGCGCTGACGGCGCTGCCTCTGCTACAGCCTGGATGATGTTGTCACCGATGAGGGCCGCTCCAGGAGAATTGATGATAGTAATAAGGGAGGGATTCCGTTTCATCGTCGCGTTAATGGCCCTGACGAGCTTTTCTCTGGCCCCGAAAACGAAATCGTCTCCGTCAAGGTATGTTGTGGGAATCCGAGGTTGTCCAAAGTAAAAGGGCTCCAGAAAATTGAGCCGTTCCGGCGCATCGTCACGGGGGAATACACTTTCCGACATGGCGCTGTGGTGAGCGCGGCATCCTGTGGGGCCGTGAAGAATGACGGCTCCATCGCGGACGCTTTCACCTGCCAGGAGCACACCGGTAAACCCGTCCGGCTGGATTCGCCCTGCTTCATAATAGTTACATGTCATGGCGCCATCCCTCCTTTGGCGGCAACTGCATGAGACGCTGCCAGCGCTGCGCTATGGCCACACCACTTTCAAATCCCGCATCGGGGATCATGGATATGGCGTCAACTCGCAAATTATCGGGTTGCCCTCGCCATAACACATTCGTCAATGTCAGATCAGGGGCGAGGGAACAAATCTCTTCATCGCGTTGAGCCCGGGTATAGGAAAGAATCAGAGGAAATCTCCCCTCGTATTTTGAGACGAACTCATCATCCCAGGAGGATTGAAGAATACCGACTTTGATAATCTCCATATCAAGGTCCATGGCGAGATCGAGTACCCAGTCAATCTGATAACTCTGGGTCACAATAAAGATCCTTTTCCCTTTGAGTGATAGACGGAGCGGAGCGAGGGACTCCTCATACCGGGAATGGGCCTGCCTTATGAGTTCTTCCGCTTCTGCCTCTTTACCGAAAACTCCTGCCAGTTCAGCGAGCCATTCTTTTGTGCCATTGAAGCCGACAGGAAAAGCAGCGGATAGAAACTCCGCACCGTAAGTATCTACCAGATAATCCCGGCACATCCGGCCACAGAGATCAGCCGAGGCAAGAAGATTGAGACGACCTTTGAGAAAGTTGGTAATCTGTTCTAAAGTGCAGTTTCGCATGAACCGGCAGTTTACCTTTAAACCAAGAGCATCCAGCATCTTGTGAACGGTGATATAGTTAGGCTCTGTGTTCGTGGCCAGATTTTTTTCGCCGACGATATTGACTGTGTCAGGATCCGGCTTGACTGTTCTGTCAATGAAGCGGCCCCCGACAGCAATCATGGTATCGATGATGCCCTGCATGTAGTCGCCGTTAATATCGCCGTCTGTTGCTATGGAAATAATCCGGTCAGACATGGAAGATGTCTTTCTGACAATCTCCCCGGACACTATGCTTTCACCATCGCATGGAGACGATGGAACAGGAGACGTATCTATGGGACCTAGGGATCGAATCGCTCTATCTACGGCAGCCTGCATATTATCTCCTATGATACCTGCAGCACAGGTGGTAACGATAAAAACCGCCTCAGGGTTCTTATTGACTGCTTTCACAAGGTTCTTTTCCAAAGAATCATTGCCGCCAAAAATCATCACTCCTTCATCCATTTCGGAACTCTCCAGAGGCGGAGCATAGAGGCCAAGAGGTGAACCGAACCGTTTATTGGCGCGACGAGCTGCAGATACCATGCCATATCCTGATATATAGGCGCAGCTGCGCGGGCCATGGGCCAGTGATATAGTATCCTTGATTTGCATAAGGGTATGAACGGCTCCGTTAAAGGCACAGCCGTGGAGCGCCTCATGCCCTTTGACACTCTTTGAATGGTACTGCCACAGCCGCGCAGGGGGGGAGTTTGCGGGTCTATTGAGGCATTGGTTCACGACTTGCGGCACGGATGGTGAAACATGCAGCGGGGAGAAGGCTCGGTGGGTCGCTCCATTAAGTACAACAGATTCCAGGCCATCTGGAGAAATAGGCCGGGCGGGCAAGGGAGAAATGAACCTGAGCAGATCCCCGGCCAATTGAAAAAACCGACTGACCATGGATCCTTTTGGGAAAGCCTGCACCACGGTCTGTCCCAACTGTTCCGCCGCTGCAATCTCCTCACTCCTTGGAAAAGTGGCAACTATGGGGAGATGCACTGCGTCGGCAAAGCGCTGCACACGCTCATTTTCATGAGACAAATCCCGACTGTTGAGGATTAGTCCTCCCATTCGTGGTCCCTTCTCTTCAAAATTGAGGACACCCCGAAGAATATTGTTTGCTGCGTAAAGAGACATAAACTCGCCCGACGTAACGATGTAGATGACATCGGCATACTGTTCACGCAACGGGACCGCAAAACCGCCGCAGACAACATCTCCGAGCACGTCATAAAGAGCCACGTCATAATGGTGGGACCCGATGCCTAGAGATTCAAGAAGATCAAGGGCGCTCAGGATACCACGACCAGCGCAGCCTACACCAGGCTCAGGTCCGCCGGCTTCTACGCAGGCGACCCCGGAAAAACCGATGTGAACTATCGGATCCAATGACCGGGCATCAGGACTGGTAGACCGCAAGTAGTCAAGAACCGTCATCACCCGCCGCCCTTCGAGCAGAAGGCGTGTAGAGTCCTGCTTTGGATCACAGCCGATCTGAAGCACACGGGTACCCGCAACGGCCATAGCAGCGGACAGATTAGCGGATATCGTGGACTTGCCAATGCCACCTTTTCCGTAAACGGCAATCTGCTTTGGGCTGATGTTCTTTTCATTATCATAAGTGTTATTCATCTTTATTTTCCTTGAGGTCATACCAAGTCGCATTCAAAGGATAACGAATCAATGTAGTCCGAACCTTTAGGTTCGCGTGTTTAACGGGTCTGAAGACCCGTGCTACTGTTATTATTTGATGGCGACTTGGTATCAGCTCCACCTTTCGACATGGTCGGCGGCAGGTGTAAATACCAGATAAGCTTGTGATCCGGCAGTAATTCCGGGTGGAGAATGGTGATCATGTCGGCCAGCAGCAGATCCGGACGGGCCATGGTGCCCTGATAGTATAAAGGAAAATATCCTCTCCACGCCGAAGACGAATCAGATGAAACGCCGCAACCCCATCCGACAAGAATAAGACAAAGGCACAATATCCGGTATTTTTTCAATTCTTGCTTGATCATCATATCCGTTTCTCAGTCATTCGGCAGCCGTACCGTTCCTGTATGGCAGACAGGCACGGCCGCCGGATTTTACTTTTAGAAGAGTATCTTTGCCCCTCCGATAACCGTTATGCCCTGCATGGGATAGCCCCGGACATACTCATACTTCTTGTCGAAGAGATTCTCGATCGACGCGGTCAATTCCAGATTTTTGCAAGGACGATAAGATCCTTTTAGGTTAACTACTGTAAATTCTTCTTTTTCCACAATCTGGCCATAGGTCGGTGAAGGTGAAATGTAATCCCAATCCCAGACGTCTTCTTTGCCACGATAATTTACAATCAGCCGCGCGTCCCATTTTTCCTGGCCCAGCCGCATTCCGACAGCGCCGGTCAGTCTCGCAATATAGGTGAGAGGAGTTTCGACGCCATTGCTTTTCTCTTTAAACTCCGTGCGGTAAGTAGCGTTGGCAAAAGGTTCTATAATCAACCCGATTCCCAATGCACGACCGATATCAAAGGCGGCATTTAATTCCAAACCCTGCAGGGTTGCGCTGTCGGCGTTTTTGTATGTGGTGGAGGCAAGCGCAACGTCATAGTACCTCACAATCTTCTTGTCGAAGTCCGTATGGAAGAAGGTGAAATCGCCCTTGAAAGGACCCCGAATATATTCGACTCCCGCGTCATAGGTAATGCTCTTTTCCGGATCCAG
>PCSG01000284.1:0-3278 GCA_002772195.1 Desulfobacterales bacterium CG23_combo_of_CG06-09_8_20_14_all_51_8
AGAAATAGAGGAAGTGCATGATGCCATGGGAATAAAAGACCCGGACCGGATGGAAGATGAAATCGGGGACCTGATTTTTTCCGTGGTCAACCTGGCCCGGCTGTTAAAAATCGATCCGGAGTCGGCCCTGAGGCGGACCAATAAAAAATTTACCCGCCGGTTTTTTGAGATCGAAAAAGCCGCGAAAGCGCAAAATATCCGCCTGACCGATATGCCCTTGGCGGAAAAGGACCGGATCTGGGAGGCGGCGAAATACTTAAAATAAAAATGAAGTTATAGACGGCAAGTATCGATACAGACTCATCGGAGATGCCAGCACAACGGATCTGGTCATTCGTTTTGACAATCAAAAACCGGGTCTGAATGTTATGTTACCCTTCAAAGAAATTTGAGTATCAATTCATTGACTTTCTCTGCTTGCTCTTCATGCGCTGAATGCCCGCAGTTATCAAGAATCTCAACATAAGTGTTCGGCATGGTCCGGCTAAACCTCTCCGCCAGTGAAGAGTCCAGATACTGATCGTATTTTCCCCAGATGATAAGTGTCGGGATTTTTATTTGTGGTAAAGCAAGTTCAGTCAAATGCCAATCCTGATTCCGTATGGATAAGTACTGGGCTTTACGATTATGAAAAAAAGTTAGCGGCGTCATTGCTTCCTGGATCATCGAGTCGGAAATTAATGCTTTGTTATAAAAGCTGTCTTTATATCCTTTTTTAACATTTTCAAAAGTAAAAAATTTCGCAAAGAGCTCGCCGATGATTGGAACGTAAAAAAGTCTGAACGTGAGTTTTTCAGGGATATCAAACCCGTTAGAGTCGATCAGAACCAGTTTTTTAATCCTTTCGGGATGGAGACTGGCAAAATATATAGCCCAGCCGCCGCCGGAAGAATGGCCGATCAATGACGCCTGTCGGATTTGTTTGTTATCCATAAAATCCAATAGGGCATCACTCATCATGTTCAAATCATAGTCAGGGTTGTCGCAAATTGGAATTGTATATCCATTACCCGGCATATCCAGCGCATAGACTGAAAATTTTTTTGACAATGTCGGTATGTTATGCCGGAAATTATAGATCCAGGCACAGCTTCCATGGATTAGAATCAGGGGGTCGCCTTCACCCGCATGGGTATAATGAATTCTGAATTCATCAGTATTTAAGTAATTTGACGTGATGGATTTTAAATAAGGGATTGATAAGATCGATCTTCCGGGGGGACATAAATATATGCAAGATAACAGACGACTATTATAAAAATACCAAGTGCTGAAGCGGATAGCCATAATAAGGGCTTTTTAACAGATTTCTTTTTCCCCATCGCTTTTCCCCGATCTCCTGATGTTACCTATATTCTAAACCAGCGCTTGAATTTCCCCTTGAGCGCTGTCCTGTCTTCTCGCTAACACAGCTTCAAACCGATCATCCCACTCCCACGTCAATTTATCCTGAAACGTATTTGCAAATTCCATACAAATAGTTTCCATGCTTGAAGTGGAGTTCCTCATGATGCTCTCCTGGTTAAGCCATTATATTTTATCAAGATCAGTTCCGAGTGAGTATCCGGGGTGTCGGTGGTATGAAAGTACATATAACACGACACTAAAGTAAACACCAAATATAACTTGCCATTGATATCAGTATGGAGGATGCTCTAAAAGACGAAGCGCCGTTCATCTTCAAGAACCTTCGGGGCCATCCGCATCACGCGGCCATCAAAAACGCACGGGCATCCTCTGCTGTCTCTATGGGGATTTCTTCCATGGGCGTGTGGCCGACGCCTTCATAGGTTTTAAATGTGCCATCCGGGAAAGATTCTTTCCATAAGTGGAAATATTTTAAAGGGACCCACCGGTCTTTTGTTCCCCACATCACCAGCAGCGGCGGCTTGATCCCGGCCATTCCTTCCGGGAGTTCTTTTGAATGGCACAATTTTCTCATCACCGTAAAAAAATCCACATAGGCTTTCCGGTTCTCATCGGACGTGGATAACTCGAAATACCGGTCTTTGATCTGGGCTGTTAATTTTGACGGGTCGCCAAAAACCTGTCTGGCCGCCATATCAAAGAAAAAGCGCGGCATGATATGTCTGGCAAACGGACGAATGGCCGGATGGCTGGCAAAACTGACGATCCAGGGCAGGTCCTGGTTATGGCCGACCGCATCAATTAAAATAAGCTTATCCACTTTTTCCGGATATTTCAGGGCGTATTTCCAGGATATGAATCCGCCGATGGAGTTCCCCGCCAGGAAAAAATGCGCGATTCCCATTTTTTTGACGAATTCTTCCATAATTTCCACGCCGATCTCAGGATCGTAGCCGTCATTTCCGATCGGGCTTGAAAAACCGAATCCCGGAATATCAAACCGAATAACGCGGTAATAGGGTTTCAATTCCTCCACCCAGGCGTCCCAGGTATGCAAAGAGGCGCATACCCCGTGCAGGAGCAGCAGGACCGGCCCGCTCCCCTCATCCCGGTAATGCAGCCGGCAATTGGTGTCGCCGCAATCAATTTCTATAAATTTCGATTCTTTGTTGACGTATTTCAGCCTTATATTTTTCATTTATATTCTCCTTGATTGTGTTTTTGGTCAAAAGTCTGGTAAGCTTGTTTTGATATAATTTTTTTGAGCAACCGTTTAGTTATTAGTTAAGCGTTTTTTCTATTGTAAAAACAATTGTTCGTACATCTGTACGCAAATATGTTCGTTTTTTTCATTCTTGTCAAGCAAAAAAGTTAAATTTTTTAAAAATAGTTTAACCTGTTATTATTTAAGGTATAAAGGTCCGTTTGGGGAGTGGCGAGAGTGGTTATGCAGCATTTTTTAATTATATCTGATATTTTTTAAGCTTGAGTTGCAGGGTCCGCCGGCTGATTCCCAATATTTCGGAAGTCCGGGTGCGGTTCCCGCCGGTTTCATGCAGGGTTCGAAGGATCAACTGCTTCTCAACATCTTTAATCGATCGGCTGTCCGGCATTTCGGCATCTCCAGGAAAAGCCTCAGCTTCTAATGCCTTTATGGCGACCGGCAAATATTCCGGTGTGATCATTTCATTCCTTGATAAAATCACGCTCCGCTCCACCGCATTTTCCAGCTCGCGGACATTCCCCGGCCAATTATGCCGCAAAAACAGGTCCATGGTCCGCGGGGTGAACCCTTTCATCAGCTTTTTGTTTTTATCCGCATATTTTTTCAGGAAATGGTCGGCAATGAGAAGAATATCATCCCGGCGTTCCCTTAGCGGCGGGATTTCAATGGATACGACATTGAGACG
>PCSG01000284.1:3293-7333 GCA_002772195.1 Desulfobacterales bacterium CG23_combo_of_CG06-09_8_20_14_all_51_8
TTTCCCTTTTTCGATTTCCTGCTCAAGAATTCGGTTTGTCGCGGCAATAATCCGGACATCCACCTGAACTGTTTGCGAACTTCCGAGTGGCTCAAATTCTTTTTCCTGAAGCACCCGAAGAATTTTGACCTGCGTTGACGGCGTCATTTCACCGATTTCATCTAAAAACAGGGAACCCGTATGGGCCTGGCGGAACCTTCCCGGCTGGCGGGTCACCGCGCCGGTGAAAGCCCCTTTTTCATGGCCGAAAAGCTCGCTTTCCAGAAGCGTCTCCGGCAAGGCCGCGCAATTGATTTTGATAAAGGGATTTTCCTTTCTCGGGCTGTTTTGATGGATGGCGTTGGCGACCAACTCCTTTCCCGTTCCGCTTTCTCCCAGAATTAATACAGTGGCCTCCGTCGGCGCCACCATGGAAAGGGTTTCAAACATTTTCTGCATCTGGGCGCTTTGTCCGATAATGTTTGAAAAATTAAATTGTGAACCGATACGTTCCTTTAAAAACCGGTTTTCCTTTTCGAGCTGAATATGCCGCAACGCCTTATTTACAAGGATTTTAAGCTCATCGATATCCAGCGGTTTGGTCAGATAATCATACGCGCCGGATTTGAGGGCATCAATCGCCGTATTTACTGAGGCGTATGCAGTCATGATGATTATCGGAATTCCGGGGCTGATCGCCTTAATCTGTTTCAGCGACTCAATCCCCCCCATCCGTGACATGCGGATATCCATTAAAATCAGGTCGTAAAATTTTTTTTCAACCTCGGAAACCGCCTGTTCGCCATCCGATGCCTCGGTCACCTGATATCCCTCTTCAGAAAGAACGGCGAAAAGCATCTGGCGGTGAGATGCATCATCATCAACAATCAGTATTTCCGACTTCATAAACTGGTCCTTACAGGATTGTCTCCAAATTCATCGGGATTGTAATTAAAAATCGGCATCCATGATCTTTACCCGACGGCGGACTGCTGACTTCGATTCGCCCGCGATGATTTTCCACAATTTTATGGACGATGGCCAGGCCAAGCCCGGTCCCTTTTTCCCGGGTTGTAAAAAAAGGATCAAATATTTTTTCAAGATTCACTGCTTCAATTCCCGGTCCCTCATCTTCCGCCCAGAAAACGATATTCTCATGAGCGCCATCTGTTGATACGCCGATTTCAACCGTCTGCCCGGACAATGCTTCATGCAGGGCGTTTAACATGAGGTTCAGCAATACCTGGGTCATCTGGTCCTGATCGAGAAATGCCGTTTCCGGGCAATTCTTTGTTTTTATTAGCATATTGATATTTCATGAATTTGCATCCCCTTCAACCAGCCGCACGGTGTGGCGGACCAGATCAGCGGGATTGACTTGAGACGGCTCCATATCAAGAGGCCTTGCGAAGTTGAGCAAATCCGTCACCACGTGATTAATACGGTCCACTTCCTTGACCATGATGGTGGCGTATTCCTGGTCCTTGGGGCGGTCTTGGAGTTTATGGCTTAAAAATTTGGCAAAACCGCGAATCGAACTAAGTGGATTTCTGATTTCATGGGCTACTGCAGCGGCCAGTTTCCCGACTTCGGCGTATTTCTCAGCCCTTTGGACCTTCTCTTCAAGCCGTTTTATCTCTCGTAAATCCCTGAGAATAATAACCGCTCCCCGGCAGGTTCCTTCCTGGATAGTCATGGGTGAGACACTGATGGCCAGGGGCAGCGCTTCTCCGGTGGCTTTATGAATCACTATTTCGCGGTCAAAAACAGGCCCGCACTCGCTGAGTGTCTTTGAAATGCCGCTTTGCTGAAAATCAATCACCTATTGCAGATTAAACCGGTCCATGTCCACACTGCTTTGGCCGATGAATTCCAGCGCGAGATTGTTAAAGGAAAGCACGTTGCCGTTTTCATCAATGCTCAAAAGCCCGCTGGCCATGCTCTCGACGACGTGGCGGGTGTACTCCTGGGTCTCCCTCAGACGTCGGTTCATGCGATGATAACCATGAATGACAAAAATAAAAAAAATCGTCCCGGCTCCCAGCGCCACCAGAATCGAAACCATGATAATCGCATGGTGAAAATCCTCGTGCTGGGCCATCTCAAAAGAAGACATTTTCAGGCCGACTACCAGCATCGCATTCTCATATCCCTTCCTGGCCGCAAGGGCAGTTGAATGGGGCGGGGGATTTGATATCCATTTTCCGGTTTCGTTATTGTCAACGGGAATGATTTTCTGCGCCATTTCATATATCGGCATGGTATCCGGCAATTTTTTGATGCGATAAAATATGTTATTGTCGGATGAAGCTTGGGGCATCCACTCGGCTGGCGATTCTTCATGGAATGGCGAAGACGCATGCAGGACCCGGCCGTCACGGTCGACGATATAAACAAATTCAATATATTGGTTATTCCCGGCTTTCCGGATTAACTGATCGATGGAATCCTTTTTAAAGTCCGTGGTTTCGATTAAAGGCAACAGGCTGGCGTCAATGATTTGCAGTGTGGCCACACCCTGTTGATGAACGAATTTCAATGCATTTCCCCGCGCCCGGTTCAGGTTCCAATAGGTTGAAAACCCGATAAAGACAAGGAGAGTCAGTATCATCGCAACAATGATGAGTGCGGGCAGGTACAGTTTTTTAGACTGAGAAGTATGGGTCATGATCATCGTTTCGGCCAATCATTATATGTTTGCACTATAGAGTCGTATGGCATACGCCCATCGTGACGAATAGCATAAAACGTCCGGCTTGGGGCCGGTGCGAAAAAATTTCACATTCATTACATCTATATCTTTATTCAATTTATTTCGTCAATCACTGTCTGTTTTGGCCTTCTGCAATCAGATAAAATGCCGGATTCCAATGACGAAACTCCGTCCAGCGGCGATACGCATCCTGAAATTTATAAAAAAACTCCCGGCATCCATCTCTGAATGCCGGGAGCTTTTTTGGGGAGGACGATGTTGATTTATTACATTAATGTGGAGGAAACATAATAAATTAAATAATATCCAGACATCGAAGTGCCTCATAGGTATGGCAAAAAAATTGCAAAAACAGCGCCGCCATCATTGCTATTAAAGGCTTTGATGTCTCCCCCAAGGCCTTCAATAATTTCCTTCACCACACACAACCCAAGCCCGTTGCCCTTTCCATCTTTCTGGGTCGTAAAAAAAGGATCAAAAATGCACGCCATGTGTGAGGGCGAAATCCCCGGCCCGCTGTCTTTGATTTCAAAGTAAACGCCTTTTCGAACCGGATCTTCTCCCGCAACAATGGTCAGTGCGCCATTATTGTTCATGGCTTGAACCGCGTTGAGTTCGATATTTCTGATCACCTGTTCAAGAAGAAAAGGATCTCCCTGAATCATAAGACGATTGTTTTCGGGAAGATTTCTTTTTATCTTGATCCGCTTAAGGACACCGCAAACGATTAACGTATCTGTGGTTGAATTTATGATTTTGCATACATCCACCGATTCCAACCGGATATCGTTCGGCCGGCCGAGGTTCAATAAAGCCTTGGCCAACGTGTCTAATTTAAAAGTGGCGGAAAAAATTTCCGCCAGATTTTTCTTCAGTTCCTGAGATGCGTCGCTTTCATCCTGGATAATTCCGCAATATCCCATAATGGGAACAAGGATGTTTTTGATTTCATGGCCGATTGAACCAGCCATAACACCGAGGCTCGCCTGCTTCTGAATGACCAGCACCTGGTTTTGTAATTGCTGCTCCCTTTCATGAAGGGCTTTGTTTTTATTTATTATTATCTTTGAATAATGCCCATAACCCCATCCCACAAATCCGCCCAGAAATGAATACAATAGCGCCATTGGAAACATGTCCATTCTAAATGCCATGAATATTAAATCACATGGTTCGATCGTCGAATGGATTTGAGAGTGATGCGTAAAGTGATAAATCACCATGGTAATGGGATGAAACAAAAAATAACCGATAAAACTTAAATGTTAAATAAAATTTGTCTTCGACTTTTGTGAACTCTTATCAATTCAGCGTTTAAACGGATATGTGCCTGTGAAAGCCTGATTCC
>PCSG01000088.1:0-4067 GCA_002772195.1 Desulfobacterales bacterium CG23_combo_of_CG06-09_8_20_14_all_51_8
CGCGGTTTTAAACGGCCAGGTTAGAAAAATAAAGGTCTGCACCAACTGTATTAAATCCGGGTTTGTGACAAAACCTTAAAATCCTACGCGCGACTGATTTCCTGGATCGTATCGATTTTTTTGAGTTTTGTGATAACGTCTTCCAAATGGTCAAAGTTTTTTACGCTGATCGTAAAAAATCCATTGACCATTTTGTCTTTTTTGCTTTCCAGATTTACATCCACGACATTGGCCTCCATCTGGCTCAGCACGGATGAGATTTCCGCCAGCAGCCCGACCTTGTCGTAGGCCCGCACATTCAATTTAACGGGGAATGTCCCTGTCGCCTTTTCTTTCCACTGGACATGGATCTGACGTTCCGGATTCATTTTCAGGGCGTTGAGGCACCCCTGCCGATGGACCGTAATGCCGGCCCCATGGGTGATGTATCCGGTGATGGAGTCTCCGGGAATGGGCTGGCAGCATTGCCCGTAACGGATCAGGATATCGTCGAGACCATCCACGACAATCCCGTCGCTTTGCCCGGATTTTTTGTCTTTGCGGCGGGGAATCAGTTTGGTGAAAAGGGTCTCTTCCTTTTTGGTTTTGACATCCGGCGCCAGTTTGCCGATGAGCTGAAGGGGCGTGATCTTGCCATAGCCGATATGGGCGACGAGATCATCCACATTTTTAAAATTCAGGTCCCGGGCCGCCTGCTCCATCTCCCGGGTATGGATCATTTCATTAAAATTCAGCTTGTGCTTGCGAAAGGCTTTTTCACATATTTCCCGACCCAGGCTGATGCTTCGGTCGGTTTCCTGCTTTTTGATCCATTGCCGGATTCTGGAGCGCGCTTTTCCGGTTTTCACATAAGCCAGCCAGTCCGGGCTCGGATGGTGGCCTTTAAACGTCGTTATTTCGATGATGTCGCCGCTGTGGAGCGTATGATTCAACTGGACCATCCGTCCGTTGACCTTGGCGCCGGAGCACTGATGGCCCAGTTCCGTATGGATCAAGTAGGCGAAATCAATAGGCGTGGCGCCTTTGGGAAGGTTTTTCACTTCTCCGTTGGGGGTGAACACGTAAATATCCTTGGGAAACAGGTCGATGCGCACGTTTTCCAGAAATTCTTCCGGGTCCCCATAGCTTTCGTCCTGGTCCACCAGGTTCTGGATCCAGGCAAAGGTGTTCTTGGATTCCTCATCCGGTGTTTTTCCTTCCTTATAGCTCCAGTGGGCTGCGATGCCGGAGTTGGCCACCTGATCCATGGCCCGGGTGCGGATCTGAATTTCCATGCGTTCCCCGTAAGGACCGAAAACCGTGGTGTGCAGGGACTGGTAGCCGTTGGGTTTGGGAAATCCGATATAGTCCTTGAATTTATAGAGAATGGGCCGCCATTTGGAATGGAGAAGACCCAAAGCCTCGTAGCACTGGGGCACGGTTTCCAGGATGACCCGGAAGGCGATGATATCGTATACCTGATCAAAGGCGAGGTTCTGGGCCGCCATTTTTTGATAGATGCTGTAAAACTGTTTGTGTCTGCCTGTGACCGTGCAGTTTAGCTTGGCATGGTGCAGGATATCCTGAATGGTGTTTTTGACTTCCTCCACATAAACTTCCCGGTCCGTCTGGTTTTTGCTGACCAGTTGCTGGATTTTTTCATAGGCTTCCGGATTGGTGTGAAAAAATGAAAGTTCCTCCAGCTCTTTTTTGATCCAGAAAATGCCGAGCCGGGCGGCAATGGGGGCGTAAATGTCTAAGGTTTCCTGGGCGATGAGTTTTTTTTTCTCTTCTGTTTTATGGTAATTCAGAGTGCGGGTGTTGTGCAGGCGGTCGGCGAGTTTGATTAAAATCACCCGGATGTCGTCGGCCATGGCCAGAATCATTTTGCGGATATTTCCCGCCTGCCGGGCTTTTGCCGTGTCAAACGACAGACTGCTGATTTTGGTCACCCCCTCGATAATTCTGGCGGCATCCTTGCCGAACAGGGTCTCGATGTCTTCGATGGTGGCATGGGTGTCCTCTACCACATCATGCAGCAGGCCGCAGGCAATGCTGGTGGTGTCCAGGTGCATGTCGGAAAGAAGCGAAGCCACTTCCAGGGGATGGGACAGATACGGCTCTCCGCTCAGGCGAACCTGGCCTTCGTGCACCTTGGCCGAAAAAATATACGCCCGCTCCACGATGTCGACATCCGCGTCCGGATAATAATCGTAAATTTTGTCAATGATTTCGGTGATTCGTATCATGAAAGGCCTGCTGTTGGGATCGACTGTGGCGGTTTAGTACGCCTTGGCAAACACGACCCGCCCGTGGCTTGGTTTTCCGCATTCAATGCAGCGTCCATCCTCGTTTTCCCGGCCATCGGGGATGCACCGGATGGTCACGTTCAGGCGATCCTTGATCTGCCGTTCGCAGGCCCCGTCTCCGCACCAGTGGGACAGGGCAAACCCGCCGTGAATTTCCGGCCGGTCCGGATTTTCCGGAGTAAAAAATGCGTCAAAGAGCGTTTTGTCATCAATGGGCCGGGTGTGCTTCCGGCGAAACGCCAGGGCCTTTTGAAACAGCGCGGTCTGCATGTCATCTAAAATCCCGGTGATCTGATGGACAAATGCGTCTTTCTTGATGGCGGATTTGTCCCGCGGGTCCTTGTCCCGGCGGCCCACGAAAACCGAATCGGACGCGATGTCTTTGGGGCCGATTTCCACCCGCAGGGGAATTCCTTTTTTAATCCATTCCCAGTTGCGGGCGCCGCCGATGTCCCGGTCGTCGATTTCCACCCGGAGGGGATAGCCGACATAGCGGATCTCCCGCAATCGGGCCGCCAGATCCCGGGTATAATCCATCACCATTTGACGGTCGGCTTCTTTCCGGATGATGGGCAGGAGGACCGCATGGGCCGATGCCACCCGCGGGGGGAGCACCACGCCGTTGTCGTCGCCGTGGGTCATGATGAGTCCCCCGATGAGCCGGGTGGAAACCCCCCAGGAGGTGGTCCAGCCGTATTCCTCGGTTTCTTTTTCCGACTGGAATTTAATGCCCGATGCTTTGGCGAAATTTTGTCCCAGAAAATGGGACGTTCCGGCCTGGAGGGCTTTGCAATCCTGCATCATGGCCTCAATGCAGGTGGTGGTTTCCGCGCCGGGGAATTTTTCCGAATCGGTTTTTTCGCCGGTAATGACCGGAACAGCCAGGTATTCTTCGGCCATTTTCCGGTACACGGCCAGCATCATCCGGGTGCGGTCTAACGCTTCTTCCCGGGTGGCATGAACGGTATGGCCTTCCTGCCACAGAAATTCACTGGTGCGCAGGAAAATCCGGGTGCGCATTTCCCACCGGACCACGTTGGCCCACTGGTTGATGAGCATCGGCAGGTCCCGGTAGCTCTTGATCCATTTGGCGAACGAATCGCCGATGATGGTTTCCGAGGTGGGCCGGACAATCAGGGGCTCGGCGAGTTTCCCGGCCGGCACCAGATGGCCGTTCGCATCCTGTTCCAGCTTGTGATGGGTCACCACCGCGCATTCCTTGGCAAACCCCTCCACGTGTTCGGCTTCCTTTTCCAGAAAACTGATGGGGATAAACAAGGGGAAATAGGCGTTTTTAACGCCTGTGGCCTTGAACATGTCGTCCAAGATCCGGGAGATGTTTTCCCACAGGGCGTATCCCCAGGGTTTGATGACCATGCAGCCCCGGACCGGCGATAGTTCCGCCATGTCCGATGCCTTGATGACTTCCTGATACCATTCCGGATAATTTTCTTCGCGGGTCGGTTCGATTACTGATTTTTCTTCTTTTCCCATGGGTTTCCTCTGTCGGATATGCGCTATTCTATTAATCTACATCTGTTTTTCAAATTCCTCAACTGCCTTGAGCAGTTCGTCCTTCAGCCGGTTCTGGGGAAATTTTTTAACCACTTCGCCTTTTTTAAACAGGATGCCGACGCCGTCGCCTCCCGCAATGCCCACATCCGCTTCCCGGGCCTCGCCCGGGCCGTTGACCACGCATCCCATGATGGCCACCTTGATGGGCGTGGTTTTGGTCAAGAGGGCGGTTTCCACAGCCTCGGCGATGGAAAACAAATCGAT
>PCSG01000088.1:4126-7657 GCA_002772195.1 Desulfobacterales bacterium CG23_combo_of_CG06-09_8_20_14_all_51_8
GGGCTTTTAAGATTTCAAAACCCACCCGCACTTCTTCGATGGGGTCCCGGGTCAAAGAGACCCGCAGGGTGTCGCCGATGCCTTCGGCCAGCAGCATGCCGATGCCCAGAGACGATTTGACGATGCCGGAAAACAGTCCGCCCGCCTCGGTAATGCCCACGTGCAGGGGGGAATCGGTTTTTGCTGCGAGTTGCCGGTAGGCGTCGATGCTCTGGGGCACGGAGCTTGATTTGATGGCCAGTTTAAAATTGGTAAAATCAAAAGACGCCATGAGATCGACTTGGTTTAAGGCGCTTTCCACCAGAGCGTCCACGGTCACGCCGCCGTGTTTTTGGATGAGGTCTTTTTCCAGGGAGCCGGCGTTTACACCGATGCGGATGGCAATGTCATGGTCCTTGGCGCAGTCCACCACACTCTTTATTTTGCCTCTGCCACCGATATTGCCGGGGTTGATGCGCAAGGCGTCGGCCCCGGCCCCAGCCGCCCGGATGGCCAGCCGATAATCAAAATGGATGTCGGCGATGAGCGGGATCGTTATCTGTTTTTTGATCTCGGAGATGGCGTCGGCCGCGTCTTCATCGGGCACCGCCACCCGGATGAGTTCGCATCCTGCGGCTTCCAGTCGCTTTATCTGGGCCACGGTGGCGGCGATATCCTGGGTTTGGGTGTTGGTCATGGACTGGACGGAAACGGGCGCGTCCCCGCCGATTTTTATATGCCCCACGCGAATTTGACGGGTGGGTTTTCGTTTGATTTTAAAAGACATAAGGATAGCTGTCTGTTCAGAAGAAATTTTCCGGTCAAAATAAGACACCGGCGATGCCGTCCCCGAAAGGTTTCCAGAAACATGCACTGTCCGGGCTGTTATACAAATTACGTAACAGACCCGTTTTTTTTGATCAAGCGAAATAAGGGAAAAGATAATTTTCCGTGACCGGGGAGCATCGGGGCCGGATCAAAGCCGAATTAATACCGGATCAAAGACCGGGTGTTTTTTTTAAGAAATTCTGGTATACTGCTAAAAAAAATGGTTTCCGGGAGCCAAGGCTTGTCAGAACCCCGGGCCGGATGCCGTGGCGAAAAGGGGTTTTGCCAAAAAACAATGCACCCCAAAAACATAAATTATCAGGAAACGAATATGGACGATGAACGCATAGAGGAGAGAATCGCCCGGAAAGCGAAAAACAACGAATTGCCCTGCGCCGTGGCCTTTGATCTGGCACAGCAGTTGAATATGTCTCCCGGTGAAATGGGGCGGCAGGCGGACCGGATGAAGCTGCGTCTGGTCAAATGCCAGCTGGGGCTGTTCGGCTACTTGCCGGAAAAAAAGATCGTCAAACCGGCGGATACAGTGGCCCCGGAGCTGGAAGCCGCCATCCGAAACGCCCAGGAAAATGACCGGCTGCCCTGCGCCGCCGCCTGGCAGGTGGCGGAAAAATTCAAGATCGGCAAAATGTCGGTCAGTGCGGCTTGTGAAACCTTGGGCATCAAGATCAAGCCCTGCCAGTTGGGAGCGTTTTAAGCCTTTGATTTCGCCTGGAAAAAATTAGTTGAAAAAATCTCCGTAAAGACGTAAAATTAAAAATACTTAAAATAACCAATAGTTCACACTTTATAAAATTTAGCGATGAGGAATGAATTCATCATTCATCGTTCCCTTCAGAGAAAGACATCATGATGCGAAGAAAAAAAGGCATAGTGAAACCGGCAAAAGCGCCTGGAGATGCCACGGCTGTCGAGGCGCGGGAAGTCGCCGGAAATGCAGCCGAGGCCGATGACACGGTCGATAGCACCACCGCCGTTTTCCCCATTGTCGGCATCGGGGCTTCCGCAGGCGGGCTGAAGGCCTTTGAAGCATTCTTCTCCGGCATGCCCGCCGATATCGATCCAAACATGGCTTTTGTGCTTGTCCAGCATCTGGCCCCGGACCATAAGAGTCTCCTCACCGACTTGATCCAGCGCTATACGAGAATGGAGGTCTTTGAAGTTGAGGACGGGATGAAAGTCTAGCCGAACTGCGCCTATATTATCCCGCCGAATCGGGACATGGCCTTTTTAAACGGCGCCCTCCATTTGATGGAGCCGTCCGCCCCTCGGGGCCAGCGCCTGCCCATCGATTTTTTCTTCCGGTCTCTGGCTCAGGATCAACGCGAGCACGCCATCTGCATTGTGCTTTCCGGCAACGGCGCTGACGGGACTTTGGGGCTGAGGGCCGTCAAAGGCGAAGGCGGCATGGCCATGGTCCAGAGCCCGGCTTCTGCGGAGTTCGACGGCATGCCGCGAAGCGCCATCGCCACCGCCCAGGTGGATTATGTGCTGGAGCCGGCGGAAATGCCTGCCCGGCTCATGACCTATGCCGCTCATGCCTTCGGCAAACCCTCCCTCCCCGCCGCCGCACCGGAGTTGAAAACCGGGAATTCGCTGAAAAAAATTTTTATTCTGCTGCGGGCTCAGACCACCCACGATTTTTCCAAATACAAGCCAAGCACCATCACCCGCCGCCTGGAACGGCGCATGGCGATCCAGCAGATCGAAACAACGGAAGAATACGTCCGGTATTTGCAGCAAACGCCGGCGGAGGTGGAAGCCCTTTTTCGCGATTTTCTGATCGGCGTGACCAATTTTTTCCGTGATCCATCGGCCTTTAAAGCCATTGAAGAGATCGTCATCCCCAAAATAGTCCTCGGTAAACCCAATGGCGGCATCATTCGCGTCTGGTCGCCGGGATGCGCAACCGGTGAGGAGGCCTATTCCATCGCCATCCTCTTGCAGGAAAATCCGGAGGTGCAAAACAAAAATATCCAGGTGCAGGTATTTGCCACCGACATTGACCCTCAGGCCATTGCCACGGCCCGCTCCGGACGGTATCCCAGTAGCATCGCCGCCGACGTATCGCCGGAGCGCCTCGCGCGCTTTTTTTCCGCTGAACCCGACGGCAGCGCTTACCGCATCAAGAAAGGCATTCGCGACATGATGGTCTTTTCCGGGCAGGACGTCATTAAAGATCCGCCGTTTTCAAAGCTCGACCTGATCTGTTGCCGCAATCTGATGATCTATATGGGTTCCGATTTACAGAAGAAGCTGATCCCCCTTTTCCATTACGCCCTGAATCCTGGCGGCTTTCTTTTTCTGGGCACATCGGAGACCGTGGGAGAATTTGACGATCTTTTTATAACCCTGGACCGCACGTCAAAGGTGTATCAACGCAAAGAATATTTTGACGGATTCAAGCGCTTGAGTCCGGGCATGTTCATTCCGCCCATCATAACGCAAACACCGGCAAGGGAAGAAATGATCCCCACACCTGCCGACAAGCCCGCCATTTCTAAAAAATTGCCCATGGGGGAAGCCGCCGGGCAGGCGACCCCGCCCCAGGGTTCACCGGAAGATGCCGGTGCCGTTGACTCTTTGAAAATAGCCCGGAATGCCTTGAAGCACGATCCGACCACAGACATCTCCAAACCAACGGGAAAAATAGAAATTGCGAACTGCATGGGCATGCGCGTCAAGCCCGACGGCGATCTCACGCCG
>PCSG01000088.1:7726-10027 GCA_002772195.1 Desulfobacterales bacterium CG23_combo_of_CG06-09_8_20_14_all_51_8
GTGCTGGATCAAGCGCCGGCAAACGACCCCGAAAAGGCGGGAAAGGTTGCCTTGCATGCCATCAAGGGACCGGACAGTCCTGAAGAAGAGCCTAAAGAAGAGCCTAAAGAAGAGACGGACATGCGCATCAACGCCCTCAGGCATGAATTACAGGCCAAGGAAGAATACCTCCAGACCTCCAATGAAGAGTTTAAATCCTCCACTGAGGAAATGCAGTCGGTCAACGAAGAGCTTCAATCCACCAACGAGGAACTGGAAACATCCAAAGAGGAGCTTCAGTCCCTCAACGAGGAGCTGGCGACGGTCAATACCGAGCTGCAAAACAAATTGTCCGATCTCGCGCGGGCCAACAACGACATGAAGAACCTCTTGGCCGGCACCGGCATCGGCACCGTCTTTGTGGACCACAAGCTGCGCATCCTGCGATTCACCCCCGCCGCCACCAAAATCATTAACCTGATCCCCGGCGATATCGGCAGGCCCGTGAGCCAGATCGTCTCCAATCTTTTGGGCTATGACAGCCTGATCGCGGATGTCCAGTCCGTGCTGGACAGCCTGGTTCCCAAAGAGATGGAGGTGCAGACCCAGGCGGGCATGTGGTATGCCATGCGCATCCTGCCATACCGCACCCTGGATAATGTCATCGAGGGCGCGGTGATTTCATTTTCCGACATTTCCGCACAGAAGAAGATGCAGGATGAACTGCAAAAGGCCAATGACCTGCTCCGCCTGGCCATGGTGGTGCGCGACTCAAATGATGCGATTCTGGTGCAGGATTTTAAAGGCCGCATCCTGGCCTGGAACCCGGCGGCAGAAAAGATTTATGGCTGGAGTGAGCCGGAGGCGCTTTCCATGAACATCTCCGATATGATCCCGAAGGGGCTGATTGAGAAATCATCGGTAGAGATACGGCAACTGAGCCAGATTGATATTTTGAAACCGTATCGCTCAAAACGGATTGCAAAGGATGGGCGAATCGTGAAAGTGATGCTGACGGCATCACTGATGATAAATGATTGCGGTGAGCCGTATGCTGTTTTAACCACAGAGCGGGAAATGAAGCAGGCCAAGAAATAAAAGGATTTACCCATGACCAGCCAAGATACCCCGTCCTATGATCCTTCGGAACTGCGCCGCCTGGCGGAAAAAAAGACCCGTGAAAAAGCGGGCCGCTTCCAGGAACGCATAGACACCCTGTCACCCGAAGAAATACGGCAAACGCTCCATGATCTTCAGGTGCATCAGATCGAGCTTGAGATGCAGAACGATGAGCTGCGCAGAGTCCATGACGAATTAGACGCTTCACGGGCAAGGTATTTCGACCTCTACAACCTGGCCCCCGTGGGCTATTTCACCATCTCCACCAAGGGGTTGATCCTGGAGGCCAACCTCACCGGTGCGGACCTCCTGGGTCTGGCCCGGAGTTCCCTGATCAAACAGCCGGTATCCCGATTCATCTTTCGGGAGGATCAGGATATCTACTACCAACACCGAAAACGCCTTTATGAGACCGGTGAGCCGCAATCCTGCGAACTGCGGATACTCAAAAAAAACGGCGCAATATTCTGGGCGCATCTGGATGCCACCGTTCAGGACGGCAAAGGCGAGCCCATTTACCGCGTCGTGATGAGCGATATCTCTCACCACAGGGAATTGGAAGATGCGCTGCAAAAAGCCCATGACGAACTCGAAACCCAGGTTGCGGCTCGGACGGCCGAACTGGTGGTTGCATTGGAAGATCTGAAGACCCGAAAACAATTATCAGACGCCAACCTCCTTGAAATTAAAAAATTAAAAAATTTACTGGAAGCGGAAAGAGCCTATCTGCAGGAAGAAATTAAACTGGAATACAACCATGAGCATATTATCGGGCAAAGCGACGGGCTCAAGTATGTTCTTTTTAAGATTGAACAAATCGCCCAAAGCGATACCATTATTTTGGTTCTGGGCGAAACAGGAACCGGCAAGGAGTTGGTGGCCCGGGCCGTCCACAATTTGAGCCCCCGCAAGAATCGGGCACTGGTAAAAGTAAATTGCGCAGCCCTCCCTCCCAACCTGATTGAAAGCGAATTGTTCGGCCATGAAAAAGGGTCTTTCACCGGCTCCCTTTCCAAACACCTGGGACGGTTTGAGGTCGCAAACGGGTCTACCCTGTTTCTGGATGAAATCGGAGAATTGCCGATAGATTTACAGGCAAAGCTGCTCCGGGTGATTCAGGACGGGGAGTTTGAACGGTTGGGCTCCTCCCGCACCATCAAAGTGGATACCCGGATTATTGTCGCTACCAATCGTAATCTGGAA
>PCSG01000088.1:10071-11007 GCA_002772195.1 Desulfobacterales bacterium CG23_combo_of_CG06-09_8_20_14_all_51_8
GTTAAATGTTTTTCCGATTACCATGCCGCCGCTTCGGGATCGCAAGGATGACATCCCGCTTCTGGTGGATCATTACGTCAAAAAAATTTCCCGGCGCATGGGAAAGGTTATTGAAATGGTTTCGGAGAAGGTAATGGATGTCTTGCAGGATTATCATTGGCCGGGAAATGTCCGGGAGCTGGAAAACGTCCTCGAACGGGCCGTGATCAACTCGTCGGGTCCCAAGCTGCACCTGATGGATGAACTAATGAAAAACCCGCTCAAGGAAAGAAGGACCAATTATAAAACCATGGAGGCCGTTGAGCGGGAACATATCATCCAGACCCTTGAGCAGACCAGGTGGAAAATAAGCGGGGAAAACTCTGCCGCTGAAATCCTCGGGCTCAAACGAAGCACCTTGCGCGCCCGCATGCATAAGCTTGGCATCGAGAAACCATAAATTCCTTTTAAAATTATCGGCTCGATGGCTTGATGACGCCCCATTCCACCAGGCACTGGTAGGCATGCTGGGCCTGCTCGCCTTCTTTTACCTGCTGGAGATAATGATAGTAATCCTCAGCGGATTTCTTTTTGTTGTCCATGCCTTCGTAGGCATATCCTCTGTAGAACATAGTGTTCGGATTACCGGGAAGTTTGGTTTCATAAGCGGTGAAATCCGCAACCGCCTGATCGAATTTTTTCAGCTTGATTTTGGCAAATCCGCTGAGATGATTTGCCTGGGCCTCCTGGGGATACACCTGCTTGGCTTTTTCCGAAAATTGAAGCGCCTGGTCATATTTTTTCGTTACCATCTGGCATTTGGCCATCATGACAAGCCCGGCGTAATCCGTCGGGGCGAGTTTCAATCCCTGATCAAATGAAGCTTCGGCTTGATCATAGGCCTCCCGCGCCATGGATTCTTCGGCCTTTTGGAAAAACCCGATGGCGGGCTTCAGC
>PCSG01000088.1:11015-11341 GCA_002772195.1 Desulfobacterales bacterium CG23_combo_of_CG06-09_8_20_14_all_51_8
GCCTGCCGTATGGTCCATGTATCGCTCCCGATACAAGGGCTGAAAGACAAAGCTTGAAAATTCGTTGTTTTTCAGGCTGACGGCTGTGTCGTATCACTCCTGGCTCATAGGATGGGTGGCAAACAGCAGGGAAGCTGCGCCGGCGTTTCCTTTATGAAGGCCGTTCAGCATTTCCATGAGGTCTACAAAGCCTTCTGTGCCGTACCCGCTTCGGGTCATATAGGTGACGCCCAGCCGGTCGGCTTCGCGTTCGTTGTCGCGGCTGTAGGAGGCAAGAAGCGCGCCCGCGCCAAGCATGCCGAGCTGGCTTGCAATCTGTCCATAAG
>PCSG01000088.1:11354-13366 GCA_002772195.1 Desulfobacterales bacterium CG23_combo_of_CG06-09_8_20_14_all_51_8
TCCGGCATAAGCGGCAACCCCCCCGACAACCGCCTGTGTCAATATGCCTTTAGACATTTGTTGCGCCGTGTGCCGGGAATTCACATGACCCAGTTCGTGTCCCAGGAGGGCGGCAAGTTCAGCTTCACTTTCAAGGGAAAGCAGGATGCCGCGGGTGGCGGCAATGCTTCCGCCGGGGAAGGCATAGGCGTTGATATACGTTGCATTGACCCCTTGAAAGGAATAGGGCATCTCAGGGCGGTGGGTGTGAGGCGTCATCGCCTTGCCGACCTGCTGGAGGTAGTTATTCAGCGCGTTATCCTGAAGTTTTCCATAGTCGGTGGAAAATTGATGGGGCGAGTTCTGTTGATCCACCTGAACTTCCCAGTCTTGTGATACCAGCATTAATTGATTTTTGCCGGTAACCGGGTTAATCGCGCATCCAGCCAAAAAACCGGCGGAGGCGAGGGCGGATAAGGCTAAAAATTCCCGGCGGCTGTAAGTTCGTTGGGTCAGAATTTCATCATTATAAGACGTTTTCATGTTGACAATACCGTAAAAAGTCAAAAAAATAATTTATTGTCATTCCGGCGAAAGCCGGAATCAAGCAATTTCAATATGTTATGGATGCCGGATCAAGTCCGGCATGACGGAATCCGACTTTTTACGAGAGCATCATGTTTATTTCCTTTTGTTTTCCGTCTCAACCATCAATTCTTTCTCTTTTCCTGTTTTGTATTTGTTGACGATTCCTGGAGAGCTAAATTTTTACGGGATTCATCAGGTTTTTTATGGTGAATCTTAATTTTGCACTCAGGAAACAACCGTTTCAAATTCTTCAAAAATTGCTTATTCACCGTTGGTTTATCGGTTGAAATGACAATCGTATGCATTTTATTGCTTCTCCTTTTTAATAGATAAGGAAAACACGCATCATATGCTTAATGCCTTTTTAAGTTCAGTTATCCCGAATGAATAAATTCATGGTGAAAAAAGAATGTAATGGGACGTTGCCAATAAATTTATACAAGCATCGTGCCAGAAGCTGAGGGTTACGCATTATTTATTGTATCTAAAGGAACCGGTCCTTTGGGCCGGGTCAGAGTTCTTCGGTTCTGCCTGAAGAAATACAAAAAAAGGCCTGAAAAAGGCCAAATGAGACCACTGGTCAAATTTGACCTTTTTTTGTGGCGTTCCATGCCTTCCCCCAAAAGTGCTCAGCAAACTGATTGTTCTTAAAAATCATAATGATGAGGGGCGCAACCGCCTGTTAGAAACCTGGCACAAAAATTGAATAATCATATTTTGACTGTTTTGGGATTCGGTTTGTTTTCATGCTGCGGTTCTATGACACCAGAAATTATAAAGATGGAGAAAAAAAGTAAATTCGGAGGTAATTTAGATGACGGGAGGCCATTCTGTGAAGAAACCTTTTAAAACTATAAAGAAAACGAAAGGGGGGAGTTAAAAATGTTTACTCCAAAAAATATTTTTAACCAAATGATGAGATGGAGTCTTCTGGTAATTATGGGGTTCGCCGCGCTGCTTTTAGTGGCAAGAACCGAAGCGGCGTATGCAGCTAACGCGCCGCCACTGGGTACAGCAGAGGACTTTGCTGTGTTGGGTGGCTCGACGGTGACCAATACCGGATCGAGCGTCATCACCTCCGGGAATGTTGGTGTCAGTCCAGGCAGCGCAGTGACTGGCTTCCCTCCGGGCATCGTATTGCCGCCCTACGCAATACACGCAGCTGATGCGGTCGCGGCTCAGGCTCAGATTGATCTCACCACCGCATACAACAACCTCGCAGGCCAGGCATGCGATACCGACTTGACGGGTCAAAATCTGGGAGGACTCACGCTCACACCAGGCGTCTATTGTTTTTCGGATTCGGCTCAGTTGACAGGAGCACTCACCCTCGACGCCCTGGGCAATTCCGGTGCAGTCTTTGTTTTCAAGATAGGAAGCACGCTCACGACCGCAACCAATTCGTCTGTTCTCTTGACCAATAGCGCTGTAAGCCGCAACGTGTT
>PCSG01000088.1:13377-13519 GCA_002772195.1 Desulfobacterales bacterium CG23_combo_of_CG06-09_8_20_14_all_51_8
GCACATCCGCGACCCTTGGCACTACCACTACCTTCGCAGGGAATATTCTCGCACTGACGAGCATCACTTTAAATACCGGTGCAGAGATGTCCGGTAGAGCCTTGGCGCGGAATGGCGCAGTGACTCTTGATGGCAACGATGT
>PCSG01000088.1:13586-13900 GCA_002772195.1 Desulfobacterales bacterium CG23_combo_of_CG06-09_8_20_14_all_51_8
TATAGTCAGACGATCACGGCCAGCGGGGGAGCGGGACCGTATGCATTCACCATGACCGCCGGAACGCTTCCGCTTGGGCTGTCGCCGATCACGACCGGCGGCCTTATCGCCGGAACGCCGACCACAGCCGGCACGTTTATTTTCACGATCACGGCCACGGACGACAACGGCTGCACGGGCTTGCGGGAATACACCCTGGTCATCAATCCTGCGGCTTGTCCGCCCATTACGCTTTTGCCGACGGTTCTTCCGGCAGGAACTGCGGGCGACCCCTATAGCCGGACGATCACGGCCAGCGGCGGAGCACAACCGTA
>PCSG01000420.1 GCA_002772195.1 Desulfobacterales bacterium CG23_combo_of_CG06-09_8_20_14_all_51_8
CGCAGATACCATTTTTTCCCATGGCACCGAGGTCCAGCGAAAAAAATATATTCCCAAACTGGCCAGCGGTGCGTGGATCGGCTGCATGGGCCTGACCGAACCGAATGCCGGTTCAGACGTTGCCTCCATGACCACCACCGCCGATAAAAAAGGCGACACCTACGTCTTAAACGGCAGCAAAATTTTCATCACCAACGGCCCCATCGCCGATGTGGCCGTGGTGTACGCGAAAACGGCCCCGGAAAAAAAGCATGCCGGAATCTCAGCGTTTATCGTTGAAAAAGGGACCCCGGGGTTCGCCTCCGGCCCCAACCTGATCAAAATGGGCGTCAGCACCTCCCAGACCTCCGAACTGTTTTTCAACAACTGCGCCATTCCGGCGGAAAACCTTCTGGGGATTGAGGGCGAAGGATTCAACATGTCCCTCCAGACCGTGGAATGGGATCGCAGCGCCCTTCTCGCCCCCTTTGTCGGGGCCTCCACCTATATGATGAACCGATGCGTGGAATACGCCCGGAGCCGGGAACAGTTCGGCCGAAAAATCGGCCAGTTCCAGGCCATCAAACAGAAAATCGCCAATATCCGCATTTTTGGGGAAGCGGCCCGGAACCTGGCATACCGGATCGCCTGGTGTAAAAATCAGGGGAGGCCCATGAATCATCTGGAGGCCGCCGTGGCCAAACTGTTTGTCGGCGACTGGAGCCTGGCCCCGGCCAACGACGCGGTCGTTCTTTTCGGCGGCTACGGATACTGCCACGAGTATGACATGGAACGGATCTTCAGGGACAGCCGCCTGGCGCCCATCGGCGGCGGGACCTCCGATATCCAGAAAATGATTATCTCCAAACTGATCTAACAAAAGAAAAATACCAAGGAGAAACTCCATGAACTATGATTTCAGCGATAAAGAATTCACTCTTTTTGTCGAGATAGAGGCCCTGATAGGTAATTTTGCCAAACAAACCGACTCGGAAAAAAATGATCCGGCCCTGTCTGAAAAAAATACCCGTAAGGCACTGGCCCTTCTCTCCCAAACCCCTTATTTGAAACTGGGCCTTGAAAACCTCCCGGACTATAACGGATTGGTCACCCTCATGGGCGCCATGGAAGTGGTGGCGGCAGCTTCCCCTTCCCTCTTCTTATCCATCGAAACCAGCGCCCGAATTTTCGGCAGAATTTTAAGCGCCTGGGGCAGCGACGATCAAAAAGCGAAACTGCTGCCGGCCCTGCTGAATGGTCAGATTGTCGGGGCGGTCGGATTATCCGAAGATACCATGAATGTGGAAAATGACCCCCTGACGACCACGGGGACAGCCCATCATAATCAGGTGACCATTTCCGGGCACAAACAATATGTGATCAACGGCCCGGTGGCGGACTGGTTTGCGGTCGCGGGCCGGATGGACGGGAAGAACGTCCTCTTTCTGGTTAAAAAAGGAACGGAAGGCCTGACCATCGGTGAAAAAGCAGCAACACTGGGCTATGAGGGCGCGACCATTTCTAAAATTCTGCTCGAAAACTGCGCCATCCCTGCCGATCAGGTAATCTCCCCGAAAAACGATAACGACCTGTTGGCCACCCTCCGGCTCTGGGAAAATCAGATCCTGATGGGTGCGAGCCTTGGTCTTATGAAGAGGGCTTTTGAAACCGCCAAAACCTACGCCAAAAGCCATCGAACCGGCGGACGACCGATTATCGCGTATCAGGAAGTCGGGTTCAAGCTCTCTGAAATGCTGACGCTTTTCCAGACGTCCCAGCTCTTCGCCTACCGGGCGGCCTGGACCGCCGACACAGAGCCGAAGGACGCGGAATCCCTGACCCTCTGCGCCAAGGTATTCTGCACCGAATCCGCCGAGCAGGTGGCCAGTCAGGCCATGAAAATCCTCGGCGGATCGGGATTTTTATCCGGTAATCCGGCGGAAGGCGCCTTCCGCTGCGCAAAATACGGCCAGATCGCCGGAACTTCCACGGAAATTTCCCGGGTCAAAATCGGCGATTTTGCGCTGGGATCGATGAAATAAAAAGGAGAGCCATGCCCGCCAAAAATTTAAAAAATGAAAAGTTATCCAGTTCAGCACTCCGTCGTCAGCGGGAACGGGAGCATCGCTATCAGACCATTCTGGCGGCGGCTGAAAAACTCTTCGCCACGGAAGGATATCACAAGTCCAGCATGGAACAGATCGCCGACGCTTCGGAAGTGTCCGTGGGCATGGTATATTTTTATTTCAAAAACAAAGAGGACCTCATCATCCAACTCATGGATGAAATGGGGTATGCGCTCCGAAGCACACTCGGCACGGCGTTTAAAAAATACGGCGCCAACATGGAAGGATTTAAACAGGCGGGATATGCTTTCTTCGAAGATTTCTGTGTGAACTACCCGGAAAAGTGCGCCATTATCTTCCGGGAATCGGTCGGTAAAAGTCCCGGAATGGAGCAGCACCGGAAAGCGCTCTTTGAAAAATGCACCGGCGACGTCCGAAAGGCGTTGACGGCGGTTTGCGAGAACCAGGGAGTGACCTTCAAGGGGAAATACTCAGCCGAAGTCATTGCCGTCAGCATCATGGGCATCTATGAGCGCGTCGCCTATCAGTATCTTTTCTGGCAGGATGCCTCCCACGATATCAAGCTCATCGGCAGAGACGCCGTGGACTTTATTATCGGCGGAGTTAACAATCTGTTTAATGACTCCTCATGCACTTAAAAGGCGCGTTACACACCCACACCACCTGTTCGGACGGCGACCTCTCCATCAAAGAAGTCGTTCGGATATATACGGGCTTAGGGTTTGATTTTATTGCGCTGACGGACCACGACTATCTGCTCCGGCCGGACTGCTATGAAGTGATCGATACCCTGAAAACGGAGCTGATCATCTTTAAAGGAGTGGAATTGACGGTTTTTGAAAAAGGCTATGTTCATGTCAACCGGATCATCGGTGACCGGGATGTGCTTCACATTTTCAACCACCCGTCGGAACTGGATCTGCCCCTGAAAAAGGTCATTGACCGGATCACGGCCGTCGCCGGCATGCTGCCCATCGAAGCGGTGGAAGTGACATCCAAGGGATTCCGGTCGCCCGAATATGAAATTCCGGAAATTCCCTTTCCCAAAGTCGCCACGGATGATTCCCATACCCGGATCGGATGCGGCCGGGCTTGGATTGAGATGGACTGCATGCGGGACAAGGACAAAATCATCCGGGCCGTCCGATATGGGGATTTCTGGAACTGTTATACGGAAAACCATCATTTATATACAAAATGAAAATTTATCGCCCATTCAAATGAAGGAGGGTCATACAATGGCAAAAAGAGTTGGTATTTGTGCGGTTGCGCAGACCACATACGAGCGCGACAAAAAAGACATCCGATTTCAGGGTATGGCCCTGGAAGTTCTGGAGGCGCTCCGGGAACAAGTGGATGTCACCTTCGCAAGGCATGTGAAAGGGGCGTCCGGCGTCAATATGAGCATCAGTGTATCCGATGATATATTCGACGCCCGGACCATCTCGGACAATGCAATGACGGACGTATTGGGCGCGCATTTCGGGTGTGAGGAAAAAGTCGCCCAGGAAGGCATTCAGGCCTTATATTACGGGCTTGCGGCCATTTTATCCGGACATAACGATATGGTGCTGCTTTTAGGCCACTGCAAGGAATCCCAGGCCCAGAGCCGGAACATGGTGACCCACATGGCATTTGAACCATTTTTTACCCGTCCCGTAGGGCTTGATTTTTGTGCGGCGGCAGGACTCCAGGCTCAGGCATACGCCGAAAAATCCAAAATCACAGAGGAACATTTGGCGCAGATTGTTGTCCGCGCCAGGGAAAACGCATCCAAAAACCCCTATACACAGGGGGTTCCAAAGGTTACCCCGGAAGAGGTCATAAAATCTCCCATGCTGGCGGACCCCATTCGCGAACTGCACGCCTATCCAGTATCGGACGGGGCCGTGGGCATGATTCTCGCCACTGAAAATATCGCCAAAAAGATCTGCAAAAACCCGGTCTGGATCACCGGCGTCGGCAACTGCATCGACAGCTTCTTCT
>PCSG01000012.1:0-5391 GCA_002772195.1 Desulfobacterales bacterium CG23_combo_of_CG06-09_8_20_14_all_51_8
GAAAGCCGGAATCAAGCAATTTCAATATGTTCTGGATGCCGGATCAAGTCCGGCATGACGGAATCCGACTTTTTACGAGAGCATCAACTTTGTTTCCGTCTCTTTTTCCGATGGCAATCACCAATATGCAGATTTCTTGGCGGGTCAAGCCATTTTTGAAGAGGAGTTTTTTTTGCTTTGTTAACAACCTTCCCCGTTCATTGATTGATCACGGCGGAAAGGGATGAGACCTGCTGTTTCAGTTCCGCCATCAGTTTTTTCAATGTTTCCGGACCGCCGATGTGGGCGGCTTCCCGCAGTTTTTCACTGATTTCAAGGGCGTCATGAATTTCCTTGGTCAGTCTTTGATCTTTTTGGGCCGGTTCTTTTGTATCTCTTCCCATGCCCCGGCCCCAGCCTGAAAGGTGATCCCGGATCACGTCGATTTCGGACTCAATATGAAAAAGTCCGGCGGCGGTTGCGGAATCATCGTTTTTAATAGCGTCGTTTTCCGCCGCCTGAAGATCCTGATGAATGAGGCAAAGGGTGTCGGTTAACTTCCGACGAAGATGACAGTCAGCTTGGTGATTGGCATCTGTCTTTAATCTGGTCCGAAGACCGGAAAACCGTGACAGAAGAAACTTGAATAAGGCCTGTGTTGACAAATTATACAAATTTTATGCTTTCTGAAAACCTCTTTTTAAACCGCCCCATACCCCAGCTCAAAGGCCCGGATATTTGTCTCCACAAAGGCTTTTTTGGTGGTGGCGGCGATGGCCTCGCGCACGCTTTCCGCGGTTACCGGCAGAACCCCCGCCTTGATCAAAGCCCCCAAGAGCACGATATTCACGGACAATTCATTGCCGGCTTCCTTTGCCAGGGCGTTGGCATCCAGGGTCATGAGCCGTCCGGTCTTTGCCGCGATGAGTTTTTTGATGGTCGTCAGATCCGGGTAAACTCCTTTCCCGATGGCTGCGGTAAACGGCGGCAGGGGGGAGGTATTGGTAATCACGACGGTGTTTTGGTTGCACCGGTTCAGGGCCCGCAGGGCTTCAAGGGGCTCAAATCCCAAGAGAATATCGGCTTCGCCATCCGAAATAATGGCGCTTTGGGCATCTCCGAAAATCATGGCCGACTCCACCACCCCGCCTCGCTGGGCCATGCCGTGAATTTCACTCATGCGCACCGGGATATTGGAGCGGCTTGCCGCTTCTCCAAGGACTTTGGATGCCAGAAGATTGCCCTGACCTCCCACGGCGACGATGATCAAACGTTTTGTTTCCATAGCAGTATCCTTTCCGATTATTTCATCGTCCGATTATTTCAACGGCACAATGGCGTGTTCCGGACAGATCTGGGCGCAAACCCCGCAGCCCGAGCACAGGGAGGCATTGATGCGCACCCGCTCATTTTCAACAAAAAACGCCGGGCATCCCAGATCATTGATGCAGGCCCGATGATTTTTGCATTGATCGCTCACGGTAAAGGGTTTCCCATGGGGCTTTTTAAGACTGCGCTCGAACAGGGTGCAGGCCTGCTTCGCGATGATCACGGAAACCCCTTTGTGGTCAATGGCCTCCCGGATGGCGCTGATGCTTTTTTTCACATTATAGGGCTTGATCACGCTGACGTGTTCCACCCCGATGCCCCGGACCACGGATTCGATGGAAATCCGGTGAAACCCCTCAAAGTTGAGGGCATCCATGTCCACGCCCGGATGGGGCTGATGGCCGGTCATGGCCGTGGTGCCGTTGTCCAGAATGATCAGGGTGATATCATGATTGTTGAAGACCGCATTGACGAGGCCCGGCATGCCGGAATGGAAAAACGTGGAATCCCCGATAAAGGAAATGATTTTTTTATCCGTGGTTTTGGAAAACCCGCACCCGGTGCTTACGGATGAGCCCATGCAGATGAGAAAATCCCCGGCGGACAAGGGCGGCAGAAACCCCAGGGTATAGCAGCCGATATCCGTGGGGTGGATGGTCTCCATGCCTCGGGTGGCCTGGTTCACTGCATAAAACGTGGCCCGGTGGGAGCATCCGGCGCACAGATTCGGGGGCCGCTGGGGCAAAGCCGGGATATCGGACAAATCCGGTATTTTCGGGGCTTCACAGGGCACGCCGAAAAATTTCGCGATCGTTGTCCGGACCATGGCCGGATCATACTCAAACAGCCGGGAAAACAGGTCCGGACGCTTGCCGGCAATCAACCCGATGTTTCCCGCATCCTGGGCAAAGGACCGCACTGCTTCTTCCATATAGGGCTCGCCCTCTTCCACCACCAGCACTTTTTCGCAATCCCGGATAAAGGACTTGATCAGGTTTCCAGGCATGGGATGGGAAAACCCAACCCGCAGAATTTTTACCCGATCACTGATCTTCAGGTCCTTGACCGCATCCGCCACATAGTTGTAGCTGACCCCGTTGCAGATAATTCCCCAGGGACCGGCGCCTTCGATGAAATTCCAGGGTGCAGAGTTGGCCAACTCTTCGGCTTTCTCAAAATTTTTCAGCAACTTGACATGGAGTTTTCTGGAAACCGCCGGCACGGTCACATAATTAAACGGATCTTTGACAAAATCGCCCCGGGGTTTACGTTTTTTCATTTCGCCCAGCGACACCTGGGCCGTAGAGTGATTCAGGCGGGTGGTGGTGCGGAAAATCACGGGTTCCTGAAGCGATTCGGACAGATCAAAGGCATAGCCCATCATGTCCTTGGCTTCCTGGGCCGAAGACGGCTCCAGTATCGGCAGACCGGACAGCTTTCCGTAATACCGGTTGTCCTGCTCGTTCTGGCTGGAAAACATGGCCGGATCATCGGCGGTCAATATCACCAGCCCGCCCCGAACCCCCACATAAGCCAGGGTCATGAGGGCGTCCGCCGCCACATTCAGCCCCACATGCTTCATGACGCACATGGTGCGCACGCCGGCGTTGGCCGCCGCGGCCGCCACTTCCAGGGCGACCTTTTCATTGGTGCTGTATTCGAAATACAGGTCGCTTTCCCGGGACATCTGAAAAAAATTGAGCGACAGCTCGGAAGACGGGGTTCCCGGGTAGGTGGTGGCAAAGGCCAGCCCCGCTTCCATCGCGCCCCGGGCAATGGCTTCATTCCCCAGAAGAAAGAGCTTCTCGCCCGGGTGATCCATTAAAAGTTTATGCATGATCGTATCCTTCGGCCGACTATTTTAAAATCCGATTTATCTTGAGGCGCTCTAAATTGACGAATCTATTTGCTTCAAAAAAATTTAATACATCAGCCTGTTTGAAGGTGTAAAGGGTTTTCTTGTCCCGGGTGTTGAAGATGACCGCCTGCCGGAAATCCTGTTGAAACTTCGGCCGGGATGGATTAATTGAAGTAAACGCACACCCACTCTCTCCAGCAGACGGATTTTATGACAAAAGACACTCCCTATATCGAAGTTGCGGTCAGTCTTCCGCTTTTTACCACATTCACCTATGCGGTGCCGGATTCCTTAAAAGACCTGGCGGCCCCGGGCAAGCGGGTCCTGGTTCCCTTCGGCCGCCGGAAGATCACCGGCTATGTGCTGGGCAGCGCGAAAAAATCAGGTATTGAGGGCATCCGGGATATTGTGGAAGTCCTCGATGACATTCCGCTGTTTCCGGAAGCCATGATCCCTTTTTTCAGGTGGCTGGCCGATTATTACATCCACCCCCTGGGAGAAGTCATCAAGGAAGCCCTTCCCGGCGGCATTAATTTAAACGACTGCGTGACCGTCACGGTCACCACATGCGGTATTGAGTGCCTGGCGCAAAGAGCCGCTGGTTCCTTAGAATATGACATTTTATGCCTGATCTCAGAAAAATCATGCGATATCAAAGAGTTAAACAAAAAACTCAACCAAAAAATTCCAGATTCCGTGATCCGTAACATGGAACAAAACGGCCTGATCTGCAGACACCGCGAAATCCGAAAACCCGCCACCCGGGAAAAAACCGAGCCCTGGATCCGGTTTTCAGCCTCCGGCGGGGGATTTGACGACCTGTCCGTTCCCAAACGAAAAATCCTGGAAACGGCCAAGGAAAACAGCGAAATTTCCGTATCGGAGCTGAAAAATATCGTGCCCACCGCCGGAGCCCACCTTCGCCGCCTGGCGCAGGACGGCTGGATCACCTGTTTCAACCGGCCGGTGTACCGGGACCCCTTCGGCGATCCCGTGGCACCGGACCAGCCGCCGAAACTCACGTTAGACCAGCGGCACGTGGTGTCCCAGGTCGTCCGGAAGCTGGGGGCCGGATTTGAAACCTTCCTTCTGGCCGGGGTCACCGGCAGCGGCAAGACTGAAGTGTACATGCATATCGCGGCAAAAGCGATAGAGAAAAACCTGTCCGTGCTGGTCCTGGTGCCGGAAATCGCCCTGGTCACGGAAATCGAACGCCGGTTTCGGGCCCGGTTCGGCGAATGCGTGGCGGTCCTGCACAGCGGCCTGTCCGCCGGCGAGCGCCTGGACCAGTGGATCCGCATCAGCAACGGTGGCTGTCCGATTGTCATCGGGGCCCGCTCCGCCCTGTTCGCCCCCCTGTCCCGCATCGGCCTCATCATCGTGGACGAAGAGCACGACACATCCTACAAGCAGGAAAGCCGGTTCCACTATAACGCCCGGGACATGGCCATCATCCGGGCCCGGCAGGCGGGGGCCATCGCCCTCTTGGGGTCCGCCACGCCCTCGGTGCAGTCGATTTATAATATCATCACCCAAAAATTTAAGGAACTGACCCTGGAAAAACGGGTCTTCTCCCAAAACCTGCCGGCCATAGAGGTGGTGGATCTTCGGAATCACAAAGGCTTTCGGGGCGTCCGGCGGTTCATCACCGTTGATCTCCAGACGGCCATCAAGGAAACCCTGGACCGCAAGGAACAGGTTCTGCTGTTTTTAAACCGCCGGGGATTTGCCAGCTACCCGGTATGCGCGGAATGCGGGGAACCTCTCAAATGCCGGAACTGCGATATCACCCTGACCCTGCACCAGAAAGAAAATGTTTATAAATGCCATCTCTGCGGCTACACACTGCCGGCGGCGACCGTATGCGGCAACTGCGGATCATTGTCCATCAAGCGCCTGGGCATGGGCACCGAAAAAATTGAAGACACGATCAAAGCCCTGTTCCCGGAGGCCCGGGTGGCCCGGATGGACCGGGACACAGTGACCCGGAAGGGATCTCTGGTCAGCCTGTTAAAGGAGCTCCGGAACCATGATATCGATATCCTCATCGGCACCCAGATGGTGGCCAAAGGCCATGATTTCCCCGATATCACCCTGGTGGGTATTATCTGCGCGGACCTGTCCTTGAGCTTTCCGGATTTCCGGGCCGGAGAACTGACCTTCCAGGTGCTGGCCCAGGTGGCGGGCCGGGCCGGTCGGGGAACCCGCCCCGGGAGGGTGATTCT
>PCSG01000012.1:5411-14882 GCA_002772195.1 Desulfobacterales bacterium CG23_combo_of_CG06-09_8_20_14_all_51_8
ACCGGGAAAAAACCCGCAGGCAGGCAATTGACATCGGCAGCTTGTGCGATGCCCTGAAAAAAACAGACACCGCCTATGCTGAGCGGATTGAAACTTTAGGTCCCATTGAAGCGCCCCTGGCCCGGGTGGCAGGCCGTTATCGCTGGCAGCTCCTGGTCAAATCCGAAGCGGTCGAATTGCTGCACCGGTTTGTCCGGAGCCTGATATTTGAAAACGGGCTTCACCTGTCCGGCCGGCCGGTGACCGTGGACGTGGACGTGGACCCGTTTTTCATGATGTAGACAACCAAACTGTTAGAACAGGACAGGGCATTTACCATGACGCCATCCACCCGAAAACCGTCACACAGACACCGGCCCCGAGGCCTTGAAATCCTCCATGAGGACCGGGACATCCTCGTCGTCAGCAAAGCGCCGGGACTCCTGACCATGAGCTTTCACAAAGACCAGCCGAACACCGCCGAGCGCATCCTCACCGACTATGTCCGCAAAGGGTGCTCCCGGTCCCGGAACCGGGTGTTTGTGGTGCATCGCCTGGACAGGGACAGCTCCGGACTGCTGATTTTCGCGAAAACCTATATAGCGCAGCAGCTTCTCAAAGACCATTGGGAAACTGCGGAAAAACTTTATCTGGCCGCGGTTCACGGCCATCTGAATCCCCGGTCGGGCATGATTGAAAGTTTTCTTTCGGAAGATAAAGACCAGTTCGTCGCTTCCACCCAAGACCCGAAATCAGGACGGCTGGCAAAAACGGTTTATTCCGTGATTAAAGAAACCCGGGCCTTGAGCATCCTCAAAATCAAACTGCTCACCGGCCGCAAGAATCAGATCCGGGTGCATTTTGCCGAACGAGACCACCCCGTGGCCGGAGACCGGAAATACGGCCAGCCGGACAAGGCTTATGAGCGCCTGGCCCTGCATGCCAAATCCCTTGCCTTCACCCATCCCCTCCGGGGTGAGCGCATGACTTTCAATACGGCCATCCCGGAATTTTTCCAAAAAATAGCCGACGGCCTGGACGAATCGGATTGGAACCGACCGTTCGGGGAGGCTTCACCCATTCCTGATCTCAAAAAACTTTTTAAACACCCTGCTACATCGACTTGAATGAATCGCCATCACCGATGATATAAACCCACAAGCTCCGCTTTTTTCAGAATATGCCCGTCCATTGCTTTTTCAAGCTGCTTTTGGGTGGGGTTTTTGAGGTCTGAAAGAATAACGTCCAGGGCATATAACTTGTGAAAGTACCGGTGCATGCCGATGGGCGGGCAGGGACCGCCGTACCCGGTCCGTTTCCAGTCATTTAATCCGTTTAAAAAACCTTCGGGCAGGCCCTGTTTCGAGAACCCTTCGGGCAGGGAAACAAATGAGGCCGGAATATTGTAGAGCACCCAGTGAACCCAGGTCATTTTGGGATTGGCCGGGTCCGGCGCATCCGGATCATCCACTACCAGCGCAAAGCTTCTGGTGCCATTCGGAACACCTGACCACCGGAGTTCCGGGGAAATATCGCCGCCATCGCAGGTATGTTTTCGGGGAATCTCTGCCTGGTTTTCAAAATTTGGGGATTTTAATTCCATAGCCTCACACGCCTCCTTTTCCGGATTGGCAAATGCTAAAGATAGCAATAAAAATACGGTAAAAAACATACAATAGAATGGTTTCATAATTTGTTCCTTATATTATTGGAATGTTTCGTTCGCAATTATATTTCAATCTGCCGCCGTCGAACCTATCTTTAGGCCAGGCCGACCATCGGCAGCAGGATATACAGACCGGCCCAAATCAACAATCCGCCCAGGATGTCGAAGAATATGCCCGCCCGAAGCATGGCGGTTATCGGCACCATGCCTGAGCCATAAACAATCGCATTCGGCGGGGTTGAGACCGGCAGCATGAAGCCCCAACTTGCGCCGATGGTCGCTCCGATGGCCGGTGGGATCGGATTGACACCCGCCGCCTGGGCGAGGGCGATCATGACCGGGATGACCATGTTGGCCGACGCCGTGTTCGATGATGTCTCGCTCACGAGGATTGCTATAAATATAGCGCTGAAAGTAATGCCCCAAACCGAGGTCGCGCCGGTAATTCTTAAGAGGCTTGTGCCCACAATCTCAGCCAGTTTTGTCTCAAACATCAGGGAACCGAGGGTAATGCCGCCGCCGAACAGCAACAGGGTTCCCCAGTCGATTTGACTTGCCTGTATCCAGGAAATAGTGAACTTCCGTGTTTTCCAATCCACAGGAAGCAGGAAGAGTAAAGAAGCGCCTATGACAGCGGCAACACCTTCGGGCATCATTTTGCTATATGACGCGGCTGCCGGAGAAGTATTCCCGTATAGAACAGCCAATACGCCGGGAATCAGCCAAAGCGTTACGGTTATGAGAAAGCAGATCAGGACATTCTTCTGCCCGCGTGTCCATTTGCCCAGATTTGCGTGCTGTTCGGCCACGAATTCACTCGCCCCCTCAATATAAGCCACTTCCGGTTTATGGAGATAGTACATCAGAAAATATAACAGGCCAAAAAGAAAAAGAAAAAGCGGGAAGGCAAAGCTCATCCATTGAAAGAAAGCGATTTTCACCCCGCAAAATTTTTCGATCATCGCGATGCCGATCAGGTTCGGTGGGGTCCCTACGGGTGTGGCGATGCCGCCTGCCGAGGCGGCATATGCCGCCATCAGCATCATCCCGGTTCCGAAGCGGAGCTTTAAGGGGTTAACCTGTTTTCCCGTCTCCTTTAAAGAAATATCCGCCATCGCGGAAACAATGCCCACGGCTATAGGGAACATCATCGCCGTGGATGCCGTATTACTGATCCACATCGACAGTAACGCACAAATTAAACCAAAGGCAAAAAGGATTCGGCCCGTGCTGTTGCCGACACTCTTTATCGACATGATGCCGTAGGCGAACCGCTTGTCAAGGCCATGAATTTTCATTGCCTTGGCGAGCATGAAACTGCCCAGGAAAAGATAGATGATCGGATCTGCATAGGGTGCGAAAACTGTTTTAGCATCCGCTACACTAAAAATAACGCACAGCACTGAACTGAACAGCGCACTCATCGCCAACGGAATGGGTTCACATACCCACCACACCACGGTCCAGCTCAGGATCGCGGCAAGTATATGGGCCTTTTGGCTCAAAGAAGGCATATCCATGAGATAAACCGCCAACGCCACGAGCGGTCCCAGAAACAGGCCAACCGTGTTACGCCATTTTTCAAAAATTTCTTCTTTGTCTGAAAGTGTTTCTTTGAGTACCGCAGTATGTTGCGAGTTCTCGATCATCATTTTTAGCTCCTTTTAAACAACCAGTAATAGAAATTGTAACAGGCAAATTTTACTTCTGAAAGGGCATGACAAGTAACTGGATCAGGGATTTTGGTTTTTTCGCATATGCCAGTCCAATCACCATCCGCTCATGCCCGGCTCCGGGCTGGGCCTGGTAGGTGCCGAAAATCCGGTCCCAGACGGACAGGTTGAACCCGAAATTCGTGTTGGATTCGTCCCTGATGATGGAATGATGCACCCGGTGCATGTCCGGGGTGACAATCAGCAGGCGGATAATTCTGTCAATTAATGCGGGCATATAGACGTTGGCATGGTTGAACATGGACACGGCGTTGAGCAGAACTTCAAAAACCAGAACCGCGCCCGGCGGAAATCCGAATGCCGCCACCGCCGTCAGCTTAATAAATAAGGATAAAATAATTTCAAAGGGATGAAAGCGGACGGCCGTGGTCACGTCAATGTCCAGGTCCGAGTGATGGACCTGGTGAAGCCGCCAGAAAACGGGCACAAAATGAAACAGCAGGTGTTGGAGATAGATGATAAAATCAAAAATAACAAGGGTGGCGACCCAGTTGGCCCAGACCGGCAGGGCCGTTTGATTGAAAATGCCCATGCCTCTGATTTGCGCGAAAGCGGCGAAATTCACCGGCAGCATCACCATGCCGGCCTGCAGAATCAAGGTGTCAACGGCCACCAGGCCCAAGTTGTTCAACCATCTTTTGGGTTTGACATCCACGAGTTTTTTCCGTTGAAACAGAACTTCCCACCCGGCCATGATGACCAGAACTCCGCCAAAAGAGATCAACCGGATGGATTTTTCAGTGAAAAAAGTTTCCATAAAAAAATTAGCTGGTTATCCACTTCGCTGAAGTTATTCCCTTTCTGGATTCCGGATCGCGGTCGCTTCGCTCCCTTGTCCGGAATGACGCGCTTTAAGAGATATGCGAAGAAAAAATATACTTGTTTTGGGGGAGTATTCTTTTTTTGTTTCTCCCGCTGAGACGCTGGGACCGCGGAGGGAGAATCCTTTGATGTCCTTATCCTCTGCGTCTCGGCGCCTCTGCGCGAAATAATTTTCCCGTCGGGTTTCGCCGTTAGGACAAAATTTGCCATTCAGGCATATCAATTTTTTGGTGTTCCCTAACATGCGTAATGGACATGGAATATTGATAGTTCCCATGCAACTTAACCGAAGGGGATAACCTTAAAAAAATAATATTTATTTTCATAAAGTCGCAACACAGTTACCGGGCGTTAGATGACCTTATGATTCTCCTGCCAGGATGGCCATTGCTTCCTCCGCCGACTTGTTTTCATGAACAATGGCGCACGCGGCCCGGACAAACAGCGTCGGGTTTTTGTGCTGAAACGCGTTTCGACCGATGGAAAGGCCCTTTGCGCCGGCCTTCATGGCCCCTTCAATGACTTTGAACATTTCCGCGTCGCTGAGTTTGCCGCCGCCGGCGATGAGTATCGGGGCCGGGCAGCCTTCGACGACTTCGGCAAAGGATTCCGGGTCGCCCGTATATACGGTTTTGACATAGTCCGCGCCCAGTTCCGCGCCCATGCGGGCCGCCAGCTTCACGGCCTTAACATCTTTTTCATCTTCGATCAGGGGGCCCCGGGGATACATCATGGCGATCAGCGGCATGCCCCAGTAATTGCAGTCCACCGCCACTTTTCCAAAATCCCTGAGCATTTCCGCTTCATATTCATCCCCCACATTGATGTGGATGGAAACACCGTCCGCACCCACCCGGAGAGCGTTTTCAACCGTATTCACCAGGACTTTTCGATTTGGTTTAGGAGACAGCATGCTGGCGGCGGACAGATGCAGGATCAGCCCGATGTCCCGGCCATAGCTCCTGTGGCCGTGTTTGGGGAGCCCCAGATGACCGATGACCGCATTGGCCCCGCCTTCCGCCACCTGGTTCACGGCTTTTGACATGTCGACCAGTCCTTTGATGGGACCCACGGTCACCCCGTGGTCCATGGGCACAATCACTGTTTTTCCGGTTTTTCTGTCTACGATCCGCTCCATCCGGACCGCTTTTCCGCTGGTGAACATTTTTTGATCTCCTTATAATAAATTGAAAATTCAGCCTGGGTCCTTTTTCAGCGCTTCCCAGGGCATAGGGTCGCTATGTTCATTTTTCGCTTTCCAAGTGTTTTTAATGTTTATCTGATTTTCAGATTTCTGCAATAATTTTAGTTCGGTCATAGAAATAAGGGCGACAATAAATTCTCTCCGCCGGGTTAAGACACAGGAGCCATTTGAAAAAGGATGAAACCGGGGAAGCTCGCTTGACGATGGCAAAACAAAAGGATATAAAACATCGATATAAGAAATAATTTTGGATGATTATATGCGTTTACGAAGCAGTATCTTGAAAATTTATAAACGATCATCAGTTCGGAGGACTGTCCATTTGAACGGTGTGAAGGGATCCCCGATTTCCATGCCAAATCGTGAGACGACGCCTTTATGGGTGACGGGCGCCCTCTTGCTCCTGCTCATGGTCTCCGGAACGCTCGTCTATTCGAACACATTTCACGGGCCGTTTGTTTTTGATGATATTAATTTTATCACTAAAAACGACCCCAGTGTCCACATGACGCGGTTTTCCTGGGAGGCCATCAAAAAAGCCGCTCTGGAGGGGAAGCCGCAGCACCGGTACCTGCCCAATATCAGTTTCGCCATCAATTATTATTTTGGTGCGGAAAATCCTTTTGGTTACCATCTGTTCAACCTGGCCCTGCATCTTTTGACCGGCGGGGTTCTGTTTTTGTTCTTTCGTCAGACGATTGTCCTCTGCTTCCGGCAAAAAGAAGATGGAATTTCGGTCGGTTGGCCCCAACCGACGCTATCTCCGGAACTCCTTTCGTTTTTTGCGGCCCTGATCTGGCTGGTGCACCCGGAGCAGACCAACGCGGTAACCTACATCTGCCAGCGCATGGCCTCTATGACGGCCCTGTTTTACGTCCTTTCCCTGCTCTGCTATGTCAAGGGGCGGATAAATTATCGCAACAAGCGGATCAAGACCGGCGCGGGGTGTTTTGCCGGGTGCTTTTTTTTCGGATGCGCCGCCGTGGCCAGCAAGGAAAACGCCGGCGTGCTGCCGGTTTTCATTCTCCTCTATGAATGGTTCTTTTTTCAATCGCTGAGGATGCCGCGATCCGGCCGGTCACTGATATGGCTGGTGGTGACTGGCATCGCTTTTGGTTCGCTTGTTTTATATTTTCTAGGCGAAGACCCCCTGCATCGAATTCTTGCCTCCTACGATCAGCGGGAGTTTACCCTGCCCCAGCGGGTAATGACCGAATTCCGGGTGGTCGCCTATTATGTAAGCCTGCTTTTTTCCCCGCAGCCGTCACGCCTGATTCTGGACCATGATTATCCTTTGTCTTATTCCTTCACGGATCCGTCTACGACGCTGATCTGTTTTGCCATGATCATCACGATTACCGGTCTGGCAGTTTATTCGGCAAAAAAAGAACGCCTCATTTCCTTTGCGCTTTTCTGGTTTCTGGGAAACCTGGTGATTGAATCCTCGGTGATCGGCATTGAAATCATTTACGAGCACCGGATGTATCTGCCGGTCATGTTTTTGTGTCTGGCCGCAACCGATCTGATTTTCCGGGCCATTAAAAACCAGCGGGCCGCGGCGGTTTTCCTGGTGTTTCTGGCGGTGATTTTATCCTTCGGGGCCCATCAGCGCAACCAGATATGGGCGACGGATGTGGCGTTCTGGACGGACAGTGTCCGGAAGTCACCCCAGAAAGAACGTCCGTATCAGAACCTGGCCTATTCCCTGCAAACCAGAGGAGAACTTGAAACGGCTCTGGTCTATTACCGAAAATCTCTGGAAATAAAACCTCACCCGGTGGTTTATTTTAATATGGGAGTGTGTCTATATGAGATCGGCTATTACAGCGACGCGGTGGACGCCTATATCCATGCTTTGAAAATGGGGTATCAGACGCCCCAGGCACATGCCAGTCTGGCGGAATCCCTGGCCCGCATCGGGGAATTCGACGCGGCCCTGGCCCACTTCGGCAAGGCCTCCCGGCTGGATCCGGCGGACCGGCGCCTTGTCGCCCAAAAAGCGGCATTGCAGGCGTTTTTAGGTAAATGCCGGGAACCGGAACAATGTCTGACGGTCAGCATCCAGCAGGCCCCGGACATTCCGGCCCTGCGGTTCAAGCTGGCCATGCTTTATGAAAAACAGGGAAAAGCGGCCCAGGCGTTTGAAATCTATGACAAGATACTGGCCGAGATCGGCCCATCGGACCGGAAGCTGTATCTGCTGGTGGTAGGCCGCATGGCCAGGCGCCACGCCGCCAGCGGAGAAATGGACAAAGCCCTGGCCCTGTTGCAAAAGGCCATTGCCGCAGTCCCGGATAATTCTTATTTTTATTATGAAACCGCCGCATGTTACGGGATGTCGGGGGACATGAAAAATGCGTTAATCTGGCTGAACCAGGCGATTCAAAAAGGATTTCGGAACGTCGCCCAGATCCGGTCGGACCGCCGGCTGGAATGCATTCGAAATACAGAGGAGTTTCAGAATCTTCTGAAAATGAAATAGCGCCATGTTCAAAATAAAATTACACTAAAGCCGCTTCAGGCAGGGAGACCATGCCGGATATTTCTGAAAGTTCATCATTGATGAGCGCTTCAGAGGGGGAAGTTTCACCGGGCTGTTTTCCGGATGTGCTTAAAAAAGAATCCACCACGACCCCATCAAAAAGGACCCCGCTGTGATTTTTGACTTCATTGATGGCCGATTCAATGGAAAGGGCCGGGCGATAAGGGCGGTGCGAACCGATGGCTTCAAAAACATCCGCCACCGCCAGGATTTTGGCTTCCAGCAGGATGTCATCGCCTTTCAGCCCTTGGGGATAACCGGACCCGTCGATACGCTCATGGTGCTGGTAAACGATTTCCGCAATGGGCCAGGGAAACGGGATTTGCTTTAAAATTTTGTATCCCACAGAGGGATGCGTTTTAATGAGTTCCCACTCGGCGTTAAAGAGTTTCCCCGGCCGGTTTAAAATGGACACCGGCGTCCGGATTTTGCCGATATCGTGCAGCAGTCCCGCAATTCGGATGGATTCGATCTGATTCAGGGGAAGTCCCATATTCTGAGCGATATCTGCGGCATATCGGGCAACGCGGTGCTGATGGCCGGCCGTATAGGGATCCCGGCTTTCCGCAATCATTGCCATGCCGACGACCGTGGCTTCAAACATTTCCTGAAGCTGGGCGGTTTTTTTATTGACCTGATCCTCAAGAAGGATGTTCTGTTGGTTCAGGGATTCCTTCATTTTTTTAAGGGAAAGGTGGGTCTGAACCCGCGCCCTGACTTCGGCGGCTTTAAAGGGTTTGATGATGTAATCCACTGCGCCGCTTTCAAAACCCCGGGCAATGTACCGGGCGTCGCTCAGGGCCGTAATAAAAATAATTTCCACATCCTGAAGCCGCACATTCGCCTTGATTCGGGCGCATACTTCAAATCCGTCGATTTCCGGCATCATCACGTCCAGCAGAATCAGATCGGGCTTTTGGGTTTCAAGATACGCCAGGGCTTTCGCCCCGTTTTTGGCGACGCCGAAACGATAGCCTTTTAAAATATTCAGCAGCAGATCGATGTTGATGGGGTTATCATCGACAACGAGGATCAGAGGGGGCTGGTCGTTCATTGTATCAAGTCTCCCGGGTTGTTTTGGTTTCCATGTGCCGGATGGTTTGCGTCAGCATTTCCATGGCCTCATCATACTCATATTCATTGATTTTGGTTTCAACAGATTGCAGAGCAAACCCGCTCCAGTGACGTTTGAGCTGGTCCAGGCCTTCTTTGATCGCCGTGGGATCGGCGGTTTTAAGGATATCCATCAGATGGGATACGGCCGGCTTGATCTGGGACATGTCCTGGAGAGCCGTTGTGTTCTCCGCATAAGTCGCCTGCTCCGGCTGGATAATCGTTTTAATGGATGCCAGCAGCCGGCTGAACAGCGGCTCAAAGTCATCGAGCAAACGACTAATTTTTTCGGTTTCCATCGGATCTGATTCTCCATCGCGGCAAAGGCGCTCAATTTTTTCAATGACCTGCTTTACAGATTCCGCCCCGATGTTTCCGCTGCTGCCTCTCAGACTGTGGGCAAGAGACTGAA
>PCSG01000012.1:14903-19271 GCA_002772195.1 Desulfobacterales bacterium CG23_combo_of_CG06-09_8_20_14_all_51_8
CGGCGGCGGTGCGCAGGCACTCCATGGTATGGACGTTCTGGGTAAAAAACCGGGACAGGATTTTTTTGTAAGTGTCCATGTCCAGATTCAACTCTTTGGCGACCTGCCGGACGTCCAGTTCCGCAAGCGCTGAGTTCTTTGCCGCACGGCCTGATTCCGTCCTTTCCTCTGGCGCCATTGCCGCTGCGGGGGATTGCGTCCCGTCCGACGGCGGAAATTCATGATGAGGCCGGACAAACTGACTTAAGGTCTCAAAGAGATTGTCCGGCCGGATAGGCTTGGAAACAAAGCCGTTCATTCCGGCGGCCAGGCAGCGGCTTTCATCCTGCATGATATCCGATGCGGTCATGGCGATGATGGGCAGGGATGCCAGTCCCTGGATTTCCCTTATTTTCCGGACGGCTTCATATCCGTCCATGATCGGCATGTGAATATCCATGAGCACCGCATCATAGGGCTCCTGAAGAACCGCCCGAACAGCTTCAGCGCCGTCGGATGCGGTCCGGGCGGTAATCTCGGCGGATTTTAATATTTCCACCGCGAGTTCCTGATTAACCCGGTTGTCATCCACCACAAGGATCTTTGCGCCGCTTAACCGGCATCCGCCGTTTGTGTCCTGTGGGACGACAGCGGTTGCATCCGTGGCCGTCCGCCCGGGTTTCCCGGCGAACGCATCCATGACGGCATTGAGCAGCGTTGATGCCGTCACCGGCTTGGTGATAAATCCCTCAATGAACGGATTTTCATCGCCGGGCGAGGTAAAATCAGCAAAGCCGGTGGTCATTAAAATAATGGGAAAATCAAGGCCTGCGTCTCTACGGATGGCCCTGGCGGTTTCCAGGCCGTCCATGCCCGTCATTCTCATGTCAATTACCGCCAGATCAGGAATTTTCCTTGTTTGGCAATTTTCATTTAACAGCGAGAGGGCCGCCTCTCCGGAGTCAACGGGTTGAGCGCTGAATCCGAACCGGGTGATCAGACCGTCCAGAATCTTGAGGCTTTCAGGGCTGTCATCGACCAGCAGAACATTTAATCCTTTTAAATGTTCCGGCAGAATAAAGGGCCGGACCGTCTGATGGGGCGGGAGTTTCATGACTGCGGTAAAAGTGAATTTCGATCCTTCGCCGAATTCACTTTCCACAAAAATCTGGCCGTTCATGAGTTTTACAATCTGGCGGCTGATGGAGAGTCCCAGGCCGGTTCCCCCGAATTTTCGAGTGATGGATGTGTCTGCCTGGGTAAATGCCTGGAAAAGCATATCCCGCTGGTTCGGCTGCATGCCGATGCCGGTATCCTTGACGGAACACGTTAAAAGGATCGTGTCCGCGTCAATATTCTCGGCGCTGAGTTCGATTAAAACCATTCCGTCCCGGTCCGTGAACTTGACGGCATTGCCGATTAAGTTTGTAAGAACCTGTTGATATCTTAGAGGATCACCGATGATATCCAGCGGGGTTTCCGGACGGATATCTAAAAGCAGTTCGATATTTTTTCCCGCCGCCACGCTGGAAAAAATCATGATCGCATTCTGAAGCACCCCATCCACCCGGAAGGTCTGGTGCGTTAACATCAGGTTTCCGGAATCGATTTTTGAAAAATCCAGGATATCATTGATGACCGCCAGCAGTGCATTCCCGGACGAATGAATGATTTTTAAATAATGTTCAACAGTTAAGGGAATGTCCTCTGCGAGGGCCAGTTCCGCAGCAGAGATCACGCCGTTCATGGGGGTGCGGATTTCATGGCTCATATTGGCCAGAAATTCACTTTTGGCATTGGCGGCTTCATCGGCCGCCTGGATGGCCTTGCGGAGTTCCCGGTTGGCCTCCCGCAATTCCGACGTGCGTTCTTCAACCCGCGTTTCAAGCTGCCGATAGGCATCTTTGAGTTTTGCTTCGCTTTGGTGCAGGGCGTTGTATATCCGGTTTCTTTCGGCGATTTCCGTTTGGAGTTTTACATTGATCCGGCTGGTTTCCGCGGCCAGATCCCGGGCTTTCTGGGCGGACGTCTCGGCCCGGTTTTTCGATTCCATGAGCGCCAGGTCCCTGTGTTTGATCAGGTCCATCATGGAATTGAACGCATCCACCAGCAGACCGATCTCGTCGTTGCCGGTCTTTCGGGTCCGGGTGGAATAATCCATATGGATGGCGGTGAGTCCCGCGATATTGGCCAGATCCAGGATGGGTTTAGAGATAAACCGCTGCAGTTTTGCGAGTATGAAAAAAGCCGCGAGAATGGCAAAGCACAGGGCCAGGGCAATGTATCCCGTGTACTTCCAGATCAGGGCGTACATTCTGCTCAGATCGGATTTGATGAAAACCGTTCCGATTTTTTCCCCTTCCAGCAGGATGGGGGACACGACATGCAGCGTATTGGCGTAAAATCCGGTTTCCTTGGATTCCAGGTTCCGGGGAAAGCCCTCTGAAGATTCCCCGGGACGGAAATACGTGGCGAATATTTCTCCGGAACCGTCATAAATACAGGCGGAAATAATTGAATCTTTGACGTTCAGGGCATTTAAGGTTTCGTGGGCGATTTTGGGATCGCCAAAGGCCAGGGAGGCGGTGCTCCGGTCCGCGATAATTTGGGACAGAACCGACAGTTCGTTGATCTGGGTGTCTCTGAAATTGATCACTTCCAAAACGCCGAGAAAGCCGCAGGCCGTCAGGAGCGAAATGGTGCTGATGATCATTACGATCACCCTGATTTTATTGGTAATTGAAAAATCCCTAAACGCTGTCATGGTCCCTTTCACGATTTACCGCCGTTAATAACTGACGGCGGCGGTTTCAAAATCATGATATTCCGTCAGATTCGCGTGAAAATGGTATTAAAAATATAAATTACTTGAAATCATGATCTTTTTCAAGAAAGATATTGCTTCAGGAATTCCTTCGGTGGATACCCTTTTCCCGCCGGCACAGAAGGTTCCATTTTTCAGGAGCGGGAGAGTAGCAATTTTGTAATTTTAGGATGGAAAATTATTACAAAAATGTAGCGACTGGCGGTTGTGCTTTTTCTCGTTTTTATTTTTTCCCCAGAATATCGACATGTTCTAATTTCTGTGGCGTTGGCATCTGTTTTGCTAATATATACACGCCGGGATGAAAAGCGCTTATTGCTTTAGAAAAATGAAAGATATGCCGGAGTGTCGGTCGGTTAAACATATAAAAGCCCGGCGCATTCCGGATAATGAATAAGGAGTTGGAATTCTATGTGTCGTTTATTTGCCATCACCAGCGAGACCCCGGTGTCACCGATGATCGCACTTCAGGCCCTGGATGTGATGCGTGAGGGACATGACGGGTCCGGGGTGGGGGTTTTTCTGCGGGACTTGGGCGGACCGTTTGATGAAATGCGAGACGCGCCGATTCTTTCCGGGATTTTCACCCGGCAGGGGATCAAACGGCTGGATACGTTCATGATGAATCTCGGATTCATGACCAAGTATAAAATAACCTTCAAGCTGTCCAAAACCCCACCGCCGGGCGTGCCGGAAAGGGATGTGTATCTGGTGCGCGCCTATGAATATCCCGAGGCATGGGAAGGCCGGAGTTTCAGTGAAAAAGGCCGCGAACTCATGAAAATCCGGCTGATGCTGCGGGAAATGGGTCAGGCGGAGCAGGACATGATGGTGTTTTCCTTCTGGCCGGATGTGATCATGGTCAAGGAAATCGGCGACCCCATGAGTGTCGGACGATATCTGCAGCTCGACCGGGACGATCTCAAGGCCCGGGTGGTCATGGCCCAGGGACGGCAGAACACCAATTACGCCATTAACCTCTATGCCTGCCATCCGTTTTTCGTGGAAGGGTTTTCCACCATGACCAACGGCGAGAATACGGCCTTTGTGCCCATCCGGGAATTTTTAAAGTCCCGGGGATTTCCCGGGTACACCGGATTCCAGTCTGATTCGGAAGTGTTTACCCATATTCTTCACTATACCCTGACGGGCCTGAATCTGAATCTGGAAACCTATAAACACATCATCACCCCGCTCCAGGGACCGGATCTCGACAATCACCCGGATGCGCTGCTGCTGCGCCAGCTCAGACAGAGCTGCCGGTCCATGATCGTGGACGGTCCCAACTGCGTCATCGGCAGTCTGCCGGACCACTCCCTGTTCATGGTCCAGGACCGTAAAAAACTGAGGCCCGGCGTGGTGGGAGGCCATCCCGGCCTGTATGCCTTTTCTTCGGAAATATGCGGCCTGGACGCCGTGATCCCGGACCGGGATAAAAGCCGCGATTTTCAACCCATGCATCTGGACACCGCTATTGTGGGACCGGATCGACAGGAGATTACCCTATGCCGTCAAACAGACCCATTACCCCGTCTTCATTAAGCATCAAGGACCTGCCCTGGCAG
>PCSG01000062.1 GCA_002772195.1 Desulfobacterales bacterium CG23_combo_of_CG06-09_8_20_14_all_51_8
CTCCGGTATTCTGATGATCGCCGCAGCCAAACTCGGGGCCGCAAAACTTACCGGCATTGACAACGACGCGGTGGCCGTGGACGTGGCCCGGCAAAACCTGCTCCAAAACCAAATCTCCCCAAATATTTTTGATGTGCGGGCCGGCAACCTGGTGACCGATGTGTCCGGACGATTCTCCCTGGTCACGGCCAATATTCTGTCGGAAGTCATTGTCCGGCTGGCCGATGACATTCTCCCGGTTCTGGAAAAAAACGCCGTATTCATCTGCTCGGGCATCATTTCCGTAAAACAGGCCATGGTCGAAGAAAAACTGCGGACCCGGGGCTTTGAAATCCTGGAAACCCGGACCCAGGACGAGTGGGTGGCCATGGCGTCCCGGATTTCATCCCCCTGAAGTTTTTATCCCCCCCCCTATGACGCCATGCGTCATGAAATTGTAACGCAATTTCAGCCGCCAGTTCACATAAACGACACCCTTTTGTCATCTCCCGCCGCTAACATGCCTGACAGTTTATACGTTAAAAAAACAAAAAGTTATATTTAAGGAGAAATTTATGAAACTTTCAGGCATGAAAGTGGATCTGCATGTACATTCAAAATCATCCACCCGGCCGTCCCAATGGATTTTACAAAAAATCGACTGCCCGGAGAGCTTTACCTCCCAGAAAAAAATCTATGAGATCGCCAAGGCCCGGGGCATGGACCTCGTCACCATCACCGATCACAATAATATCAATGGCTGCCTTGAAATCGCCCATCTGCCGGATGTCTTCATCAGTGAAGAAGCCACCGCCTATTTTCCGGAAAACCAGTGCAAACTCCACGTGCTGGTCCATGACATCACCGAAGACCAGCACATTGAAATCCATCATCTTCGCAAAAATGTCTATGATCTGGTAGCCTACCTGAACCGGGAAAACCTGTTTCACGTCCTGGCCCATCCGCTGTTTGACTTAAATCACAAGCTCAGCCTGGACTATTTTGAAAAAATGCTGCTGCTGTTCACGAATTTTGAAGTCAACGGCTCCCGGGACGCCCATCAGAATGAGATTCTCACGGCCATCTTAAAGTCCCTGACCCCGAAAGACATGGAACTTCTGGCGGACAAGCATGGCGTCCTTCCCCAAAACCCCCGGCCCTGGATCAAAAACATCACCGCCGGGTCCGATGACCACTCGTCCCTGAATATCGCCCGCATGCACACCTGTGTTCCGGATGCGGAAACCAAAGAACAATTTTTCGCCGGTATATTAAGCGGCCGGGCGACTGTTTCAGGAAAGCCGGCCACCCCCAAAACCATGGCCCACAACCTTTACGGCATTGCCTATCAATTTTATAAATCAAAATTTGATTTTGACCGATACATCACGAAAAACACGCTTTTCAAATTCGTGGACAGCGCCCTGACCCACCATGAAGACCACCGGGGAATGCTGACCCGGCTTCAGGATTATATCATCACCCGAAGGCCGTCATTTTCGATGTTTCATTCAAGGTCCGGAGACCTGGTGGAGCTGATTCAGGAAAAAGCCATGGACGCCATCCGCCACAATATCAATTTCCAGAAAATTCTTAATGACACCGGCCGGGAGTCATGGGAAAAGGAAGAGGATTGGTTCGCCTTTGTCAATGACGTGTCCGAAGCGGTGATGAAGAGTTTCGCCGATGCGGCCCTGGACAGCCTGTCCCGGGCCAGGCTGTTTAATATTTTTCAGACCATCGGGTCCGCCGGCTCCGTATATACACTGCTGGCTCCCTATTTCATGGCCTTCGGACTCTTCACCAAAGACCGGGCCTTTGCCGAATCCTGCCGGAAACGGTTTCTCAGCGACCCGAAGGAGGTTCCGGAAGAAGAAACCCGCATGGTTATTTTTACGGATACCTTAAGCGAGACCAACGGGGTGGCTCTCACCCTTCGCATGCAGCTCAAAATCGCCCAAAAAACCGGCAAACACCTGTCCCTCGTCACCTGCTCACCGGACAACGGTGTTGAAGGCGCTAAAAACTTCACCCCCATCGGCAGCTTCCAGATTCCGGAATATCCGGAAATCAGCCTGCATTACCCGCCGGTGCTGAAAATGCTGGAATACTGCTATGAAAACAATTTCATCCATATCATGGCCTCCACCCCTGGGCCCATGGGGCTCGCGGCCCTGGCCGTGTCGCGTATTCTGGATATCCCCTTCTACGGCACGTATCACACGGCATTTCCGCAATATGTGGCGGAACTCACGGATGATTTCGCCATGGAGGAGCTGGCTTGGAAACTGATGGTCTGGTTTTACAACCAGATGGACATCGTTTATGTTCCGTCCAGGGCCACCGGCGCGGAACTGGCCGCCAAAGGCATCCGCCCGTCAAAACTTCGCCTTTATCCGCGCGGCATCGACATCCATCGCTTTCACCCGGCCCAAAGAAACGGGTTCTGGTCATCAAAATACCAACTGCCGGGGAAAAGCACCAAACTGCTCTATGTCGGGCGGGTCTCAAAGGAAAAAAATCTGGATGTGCTGGCCCGGGCCTTCAACAAACTGAATCTGCTGAATCCCGACCTTCAGCTCATTATCGTCGGCGATGGCCCTTACCGGAAGGACATGGAAAAAGCACTGGAACATACCAACGCCCTGTTCACGGGGTATCTGGAAGGCGATGATCTGGTCAAGGCTTACGCATCCAGCGATCTGTTTGTTTTCCCTTCCAGCACGGACACTTTCGGCAATGTGGTACTGGAAGCCCAGGCATGCGGACTGCCGGTCATCGTCACCGACGCCGGAGGGCCCCAGGAAAACCTGGTGGACGGCGAAACCGGCATCATCGTACCGGCCCATGAGGATCAGGCCCTGATCGACGCGGTGCTGCAAATCTGCGAAACGCCGCAGCGGCTGGCAATGATGAAGCTTAATGCGAGAAAATACATGGAAAACAGATCATTTGAAGACGCCTTCAACCAAAACTGGGAAATGTATCACGCCAAACCGGCGGTAGAAAAACCTTCCCCGGACAACGTGGCCCAGTGGTTCAAATTCGCATCATAGGGGCAGGCGATCAGCAGGGCTTTTTCCGGGCGGCAAGTATCTGAACCAATCCGACGGCCAGCAAAGCAGCGCAAATGCCGGAACCAAATCGGCTCATGACCGCCCTTGTCAAAATCGAGGATTTCACGGTCTCCCAGTTGTTCAACCGGACATGGACGTCTTCGGCGGCACTTTTATAAGGGTCTCCCTTGTCAGCCGCGACAAAGAGCGTCCCTTCCGAAAGCCGTTTTTGCAGAGGCGTGTCTCTGATAAACAGCTCAAACCGGTTCTTGGTTTCTTCAATGGGAAGGCGCATTTCCCTGTGGGTCCACCAGATGTCTTTTTCTCCCCAAAAGGCTCCATATAAACTGGTGAAAAAACTTGCGCCGATGGTCAACGTGCCTATGAGACCGATCAGCAGCAGCGGGTTAATCGGTTTATGGTTCATGGGTTCTCCTTTCCACAAATTTCCGGGGACATCCACCTTGATCCATTTCGGTTCTCAAAAAACTGCACCGGATAAAACTTTCCAAAAATCGCCGGACTATTCCGCAAACGTTTCCTTCATCATCAGCGCGCAGGCCAAAGCCGCCAGGGAAGAAATAAACAGGATCAGCAGTACCCGGGAATACTCTTCAATGGCATAGCAGCCGGGAGAAGATTGGGGAACACTGTCCAGCACGCGGCCCAGAAGCGGCATGTAGATTGCGCCGCCCAGAAAAGGAAAGAGGTTGACCGCGCCCACGGAGGTTCCGGCAATCGCCGTCGGAAAAAGCTCCTTGGTGGTGGTGAACCCGACAATCACGATGGCTGACGCGCACAGGGAAAAAACAAAGAAAACCGCATAGAGGGCGGGCAAGGGGAGGCCGTCGGGGTTCAGATAAAGAAACAGCATCTCCGCCGCCAAGACCGCCCCGCAGAGAATAAAGGGTTTTTTCTGGCTTTTGAACACCCGGTC
>PCSG01000305.1:0-1782 GCA_002772195.1 Desulfobacterales bacterium CG23_combo_of_CG06-09_8_20_14_all_51_8
AAAGACGGGGCCTCTATGACTAGAACCCCTGCCATAACCATGCGGGGCCGGGTGAATCCATCCGGTAGCGACAGTCCCGCCGGGAGTTCGGCTATCAACGTTCTTCGGGCCGGGCCCACAGCGGCGATGATAACCTTGGACCCTTGATTTAAGCCGGTCCCGGAATAATCCAGGGTGTCGATCGTGGTGCGGGTCTGAAAATGCAGATCGGATTTAAAGTCCACCCGTTCGAGCACATGGCGGAAAAACGCCGGGATGTCGTTTATGTCAAGATAAGGATTGTCTTCCCGGGCCGCGATAAAAAGAAATTTGGCCAGGGCGCAGGCCCCGAATCCCAACAGGGCGTTTGCGATTTTCAGCACCTCTGCCGGCCCTCGCCGGTCATAGGGAACGTAGCGTTCCCGGCCGATGGCCAGAAGCAGGGGATGGACGCCGGCGGCGTCCACGGCATGGATGGCATGAACCCCGGGGATGGATTTGGGCACCATGGGGCCGGTGATTTCATGGATGAGACGGCCGAAGGTCGTGTCTTCCTGGGGGGGCCGGCCCACCACGGTAAACGGCCACACGGCATTATTCCGGTGAAACACCTTCTCCACGCGAATCACCGGAAACGGGTGCTTGAGGCTGTAATATCCCAGATGATCACCGAACGGGCCTTCGGGCTTGGTCTGTCCCGGAACCACCGTGCCGGTGATGCAGAAATCCGCGTCCGCGGACAGGGTGAACCCGTTTTTTCGTATGTATCGGAAGCGTCTGCCCGCCAGGGCTCCGGCGAACGTCACTTCGGGCATGCCTTCGGGAAGGGGCATGATTGCGGAAAACGCATGGGCCGGGGGGCCGCCCACAAAAATGCTGATCCGCAGGGGCCGGTTTTCTTCAATGGCCGCGCTATGATGGGCGCCGATGTCCCGCCGGATCTGATAATGCAGCCCGATTTCCTGGTTGGTCGCGTAATCGTTTCCACTCATTTGAATCCGGTACATGCCGAGATTGGAATTCATGATCCCGGGGTGCATGGGATTTTCCGTATACACCTGGGGCATGAGGATAAACGGGCCGCCGTCGTCGGGCCAGCAGCGGATCTGGGGCAGGCGGTCGATGGCGGTGGTATTTTCAAACACCGGCCCGGTCCGGGTCTTTTTCGGCAGCATATGCCAGAGGGTGACGGGCAGATCCAGATATTTTCCCGGGGATTTGAAAAACAGGGCCGGGTCAGCGGTCAGTGCCACGAGTTTTTTGACCCGGTTCAGGGTGTGCCGGAAAATAAACCGGGCCCGGTCAAGGGTCCCGAACAGGTTGGATGCCGCCGGGAAAGGGCTGCCCAAGACATTTTCAAAAAACAGGGCCGGGCCTCCCGCTGCATAGACCCGGCGGTGGATTGCCGCCATTTCAAGATCAGGGTCCACCGGCACCCGGATGCGGATCAAATGGCCGTGCTGGTCCAGATCATCGATGAGGTCTTTTGTGCAGGTATAGGTCAAGGAAACAGAACCTCCTTGTCAATGGGTTGGCGAAACCCGAATTCAACGGCGTTGTCCATGAAAAAAATCGATTCCGGCAGAAACACATAGAGGCCGGCGTTTAAATGGCGCGAGAAATCATTTAAAGTCATCTCGCTGAGGCCTGAAAAGAAATTTTTGACAAAAGGAAATTTCCGTAAATAGGCTCCGATGGCTTGGGCCGCTTCCATCTTTTCGGAAACCGGTTGAATTTTTCCCGACATCTGAAGCCCCATGAGGTTTTTCCAGGAAACATCCAGGCTGTGGATGGCGCAGGCAG
>PCSG01000305.1:1852-4023 GCA_002772195.1 Desulfobacterales bacterium CG23_combo_of_CG06-09_8_20_14_all_51_8
CCGAGCCGCAAAATAGACCGGCGCGGCCCAGGCCTGGTTTGCCATGGCCGTGGCAAGGGTCATGGCCGGTGCTTCGGCAATCAGGTGTTTTGCCTGGCAAATCATGGAGGGGGTGCCTGATTTTACCGTCATGGGGTTGAGTACGCTTCCGGAATGTGAACGAGCAACGCTGAATCAATCATAAGCGGTTCAATATTCAACCAGTTATGATTAGTTTAGTATAAAAACAGGTATCCGCAGGGCTGTCAACAAGATAAAGAAAGTCTGACAAAGATTCCTTGACTTATCCGGTCTTGCAAGCTTACTCAATTTCCATTAATAAAAGGCAGAAGCCTTTGGGTGTCAAATCGTCATATACACATATGACGCATAAGAAAATAGGGGTTGGCCGCTGATCGCGGCGGGTGTGATCAGATAAAAAGCCACGAAGGCTGAGGGCAGATCGGAATCTGTCCGGCGTTCGTGGCTTTTTTTTGAATATCGGTACATTTTTCAAAAATTTTTTCTCCGGGGATAAACAGATTTATGATTCATTTTAAGTATATCGGTTTTTTTTTGCTGGCTGTTTTGATCGGAGCGCTGGCTCCCGGCGGGCTCTGGGCGGAAACGGACAGCCCCGAAGCCGCCCGATTGGTTGAAAAAGATACGGATGGCGACAAAATTACGGACCAGATCTCGTATTTTGATGTGTGGGGCCGGATCCTGCGCGTTGAGATCGATGCCGACCAGGACGGGTTTATGGAATCTGTCCAGCATTACGCCAAAGAAAGCCTGGCCCGGCTGGAACGGGACACTGATGGGGACCGGTTCCGGGATTGCACGGATTATTTTGAATCCGGCAAAAGAATCCGCCAGGAACGCCGTACCGCGAAGGATAAAATTTTTCAGATCACCGAGTTTGACGAAAATGGACACCCGGCCCTCACCCGTTCGGATACCACCGCTACGGGATTTTTTGATACACTGTATCACTTTGAAAAAGGGCAGCTCATTCTGTCCACCCGGGATCTGGATGAAAATGGAACCCTCAACATTCGGCAGACCTATGCAAACGGGCTTCCCCGGGAACGCACCCTGGACGCGGATGGAAACGGAAAATTTGAGGAGATCGTTTTTTTCAATGAAACCGGGCAGCCGAAGGAAAGCCGCCATGACGCCGACGGCGACGGCAGGCTGGAAACCACCCGGGTTTATGCGGCAGGGGAGATCATCCGCCAGGAAAAGGATGATAACGGCGACGGCCGGGCCGATATCCTCACCGGATTTCAGGATGCCCAGCCAATCAAAGAGTCCCGGGATACCAATTTTGACGGCCGGTTTGACATTGTTACGGTTTTTGGAAAAAGCCTGCCGGTGTCCCAGGAAAAAGACGCCAATTTTGACGGAAAAAACGATGTGTTTATCGTCTTTGACGCCGAGGGCCGGATCATGCGGGTCAAAGAAGATACCCGGTGCGCGGGGAAAATCGACCGCATCCGGTATTATGAAGCGGGCTCTCTCCGGAAAATGGAAAACGACACGGACGCCGATACGTTTCTGGAAACCGTGACTTTTTATGAAAATGAAAAAGCCGTGCGCCAGACAAAGGATGAAAACCACGACGGGCGACCGGACATCATGATCTATTTTGATGCGAACGAGCAAAAACAGCGGGTGGAAAGCGATTCAAACCAGAACGGGAAAACCGATACCTGGGAGTTTTACGGGGCCGGCGTTCTTGAGCGGCAGGAAAAAGACGAAAATGATGACGGCCGGGTGGATATTATTGAATTCTATGATAGGTCCGGTAAACTAGAACGTCTTGCGGAAATACAAGGGAAGTCGGATCACCCGTTTCTGGTGTGGTTTTATAATGGGGCCGAAGAAGCCGTGCGGGCGGAAAAAGACGGGGACCTCGACGGCCGGGCCGAAGTCTGGTTTTATTATGACGGCGGCCGGGTGACCAAAGTCGCGGAAGATACCAACGCCGACGGCCAGCCGGACCTGTGGGAATTCTCTGATGACGCTGAAGCCATCGTCCGGACGGAAAAAGATTATGATGTTGACGGGGTTCCCGATGTCGTTGAAAACAACAGTGAGAAAACGGATTCTGAAGCAGAAACCCTGAATAAAGGACCATCTCAGGATAAAATGGAACAACGTGCGGAGGAGAAATAATGGTTGAATTTTTA
>PCSG01000153.1:95-164 GCA_002772195.1 Desulfobacterales bacterium CG23_combo_of_CG06-09_8_20_14_all_51_8
TATAACCAAACGATCACGGCCGGCGGCGGTTTGGCGCCATATGCATTTACCATGACTTCCGGAACACTT
>PCSG01000153.1:204-3312 GCA_002772195.1 Desulfobacterales bacterium CG23_combo_of_CG06-09_8_20_14_all_51_8
CTGGAACACCGACGGCCGCAGGCACGTTCACATTCACCATTACCGCCACAGATGCCAACGGCTGCACGGGCTTGCGGGAATACACCCTGGTCATTAATCCTGCGGCTTGTCCGCCCATTACGCTTTCACCAAGGGTTCTTCCGGCAGGAACTGTGAACAGGCCCTATAGCCAAACGATCACGGCCGGCGGCGGGTTGGCGCCATATGCATTCACCATGACTTCCGGAACACTTCCGACCGGCCTGTCACCGATTACCAGCGCCGGCCTTATCGCTGGAACTCCGACGGTCGCAGGCACGTTCACATTCACCATTACCGCCACAGATGCCAATGGCTGCGCGGGTTTGCGGGAATATACAATTTACATCCCGCCATACAACCCGCCTAGCCCGCCCAACCCGCCCAACCCGCCAGGGCCGGCAAAGCTGGGCCTACTGAAACTGGTGAACGGCGGTACGGCTTCAGCAACGGATTTCATTCTGACGGCAACCGGTGACGTATCCACTGGATCGACCATTGTCACGGGTACGACGCCGGTATCGGCGGTCGATGTGCCAGCGGGCGTCTATATAATTTCAGAGAGCGGACCGGATGGCTATATCGCTACGTTCAGTGTCACCGGCGGCGGCACCCTGGACGCTAACATCTTAACAATTACGGAAGCAGATGAGGACAAGACCATCACCGTCACCATCACCAACGAGTTCACCCCTGCCATCGCTGCGAAGATAGGCTTGATAAAGACTGTAACCGGCGGTACAGCGTCGATTGGCGATTTTACCCTCACGGCCACCGGCGGCGCATCCACAGGGCCGACGGTTGTCACGGGTAAATCACCGGTAACGGCGGTCAATGTTCCAGTGGGCGTCTATACAATCACGGAGACCGGGCCGGCTGGGTACACGGCAGCATTCAGTGTCACCGGCGGCGGCACTCTGATCGGGAACAAGCTGACGATCACGGAAGCAGATGAGGACAAGACCATCACCGTCACCATCAGTAATACGTTTACCGCAATCCCCACGCTTTCCGAGTGGGGGATGATTATCTGCATAATACTTCTCGGGCTTACATCCATTTATTACATGAAGAAACGGGAGGTTAACATTTAACGAACCTTGAAGCCGTAAAACAGACTCAAAAAAAGCTTATAACCACAGAGGAAAAAGAGAGCACAGAGAAACCCGTTTTTCATGATTTCCCTGTGCTCTCTTTGGTTAAAAAACTTACAAAACCACCAGGCAGAATCAATCGCTTTTTATAACTCCGACAAGCAAAGGGGCATCGGATGAATCTTCCACAACGCCTGTTCCGGGAAAACGTCCGAGAAATCCGGTTTTTTTTCGGATTTATCGTTCTGTTTATTTTGTTGCAGGCAATACAGTATTTCACCCTTTCTTATACCTCGCCATTTTTGGTGGATACCATGACCATCCGGGCCAGCTCGGCCATCATCAACATCATCACCCCGGGTGAAAAAACCGTAGTTCAAGGGGGCATCATCACCGGCGGAGCCACTGTGGTAGTCATGCGCGGGTGCGAAGGCGTTGAGGGGATGCTGCTGCTGATTGCGGCGATCTGCGCATTTCCGGCCCACATCCTATCGAAAGTATATGGAATTATCGGCGGCATCCTGATTATTTACGTTTTCAACCTGTCCAGAATCGTCGGGCTTTATTATACAAACCGATACAGGCCGGACTTGTTTGACATGATGCACATTTATGTGGGACAGACTGCGATCATCATCATTTCACTGATATTTTTCATTTTTTGGGTGAGCCGAATTGACAACAACCCTCGAGTCAACTGATAATCCCCGCCGCTGGCGACCGCGCACATTGATGCTCCGGCTCGTGCCGGCCAGTATTTTTTTTGTCCTTTTATTTTATGTGATCAATCCTTTTTTTGTCCGGCTCTATCTGCCTATGATTGCGGCCCAGCTGGAATGGATGGACCCGGCATATGACGTGGAAACCAGCGAGATCCTTACCATTAACCGGGTCAAATACCTCCAATACACCATCACGGTCAACAAACCCGTTGCAAACCGGCCGTATACCCCTCAGGAAACCGTAAACACCTTTACGCTCAAGGCCCAGGCCAACACCCTGTGCATCGCGCCGATCATTGTGTTTTCCCTGATATTGGCCTGGCCGGGTATGTCCCTGCTCATTCGCCTGCAGACCTTTCTCCTCTCCCTGCCCCTTATCATTCTGGTCAATGCCCTGGACCTGCCCATGATATTTATCGCCATCATCGAATCCGCCTATTCGACCAGCGCCATCGGCAACTCAGTCCTGGCGGTCTGGTCGCACATCTTAAACGGAGGCCGCCAGTTTCTGGCCCTGGTGGCCTTTATGATCAGCATCGCTCCGATATATATCCAGCTCGATCGTCGTCCGTTACTCGAAGCCGGCGCTCGAAGCGCCGCTCCCCGCCGAAACGATCCATGCCCCTGTGGTTCCGGGAAAAAATACAAAAACTGCTGTCTGGTTAACCGGTGATCGGACATTCGGAGTAACTTTTTTTTAAAAATTTCAATTCCAAGCTGTCCGTATCATTTGCCACCCCCTGCCACCGGAGCGATCTGAAAAAGTATATATGACCACAGGGTAAATATGACCCTTTAGAAGGAATCCAATGATGCCGAAACTCCTTATGATAATCGTTCTCCTGGGGCTTGCGCAGTTTTCCGATGCCCATCAACCGAAACCGGACTTCAATGTACTCCGGATACAGGTCATGCTTGATCGAGCGGGTTTCTCGCCCGGCGCGATCGACGGGGTTATGGGCGCCAACACGAAGAAGGCGCTCGACGTCTTTCAGAATCATGGCAAGCAGGAACAGGCTTTAGAGCCGCTCACTCGCTACTGCATTACCCCCGAGGACGCGGAGGGTCCCTTTGTGACGATCCCCTCCGGTATGATAGAAAAGGCGTCGCTTTTTGCTCTCGGGTACACGTCGCTGCTCGAAGAACTTGCGGAACGCTTTCACATTACACCATCTATCCTGCAGCAACTAAACCCTACCGCCCGATTTGTCGAAGGCGAGGAAATTGAGGTTCCGAACGTGGAGGCAATGGTGATGCCAGTCGTGCCATCAAAT
>PCSG01000153.1:3320-7206 GCA_002772195.1 Desulfobacterales bacterium CG23_combo_of_CG06-09_8_20_14_all_51_8
CCGATCAGGTACCTGCAAGGGAGACCTTGCCTGCAAAGCCGGATGTCGTGGTGACCGTCACGAAAAGCATGTCCGCGATTTTCGTAACCGACGAAAGCGGCCGTGTCGTGTTCTATGCGCCCGTCACCACCGGCAGCAAGCACGACCCTCTCCCGATCGGTATGTGGAAAATCATCGGCGTGCAGTTCACCCCGACCTTTCGCTACAACCCCCAACTTTTTTGGAACGCGGATCAGGGAAGTGCGAAAGCCACGATACCCGCCGGGCCCAATAATCCCGTTGGGATTGTGTGGATCGACATCTCCAAGGAGCATTATGGTTTGCACGGCACCCCGGAACCTTCAACGATCGGGCGCACGGAGTCGCATGGCTGTGTTCGGCTTACCAACTGGGACGCCCTAAGACTTGCCGACCTGGTTAAGCCCGGTACATGTTTGCTGTTCGAGGAGTAGCGTCAAGGTTGCGACTAACCCTCTCTGCCTCCCTGCGCCAAAGAGACCGAAAAAAGGTTATATATGGCCAATAGGCAATATGTGACCCTTTTTGAAGGCTTGTTCATCGCATCCCGATAGATGCTTTTTAAACTGATTATTCTTAAAAATCAGGATGATGGATGAGACGGCGTCGCGTATTAGAAATCTGGCACAAAGATTGAAGTTTTAAAGAGGTGTGAATACCGACACGACTGACGGCAAAAAGGCCAGTCTGGCGGTCAAACATCACCTGGCGCACGACACCAACGCCATGATGGAGAAATTTTGCCGGATGTGGGCCGCGTTGAAACGTCCCAGGGACTTCATCATTAACAAAGTTACGGAGAAGAGCATGGCAGAGCACTGTGGTCATCGTCGGACTGGCGAATTTGTTGCGCGAATCCAAGGTAGATCTGATAAACAATTTATTTTCATAATTTCCTGTACATGGATATTCCTTCTTGCGGCCATCGCTGCCGGCGTCCTTGGGTTCGCCGGCTGCGCGACAGTGGACCGCGCCAAGTCCGTCGAGCCCATTGAGCCGGGAACTTTCGTTGTGCCCGGCGATCAGGCATGGACTTCCACGGGCATCACGCTTGATCTCAATCATAAGTTGCTCATCGAGGAGGTCGCGCACCCGCGTCAAATATTTATCAAAGGCGACCCGAAGCAGGCGGTCAGCGCGCGCGGGACCTATCTTTTCGATCTCGAATCCGGCTCTTATCCGCTGGAACCTGACCGCATCCACGATGACATGCGCTATCCCGGCTACTGCCTCATCGCCCGGATAGGCGAGGACGGCGTTCCTTTTTTTGTGGGATCGCTTTTTCAGGGTTTGGCGCCGCAGGCAGGCATGTTATGGCTGGGCATTAATGATCCGACGCCGCAACAAAACCGCGGCGTTTTTCGCTGTAAGATATCACTGGACTATCCCGAGGCGCCTTTGCCTGAGCCAGCCTTCACGGAGGGGGAAACCCGCATCGAGGCGCTGGACAATCCCGATGCGCCGAAGCCTGTTCCGGAGACGGTAAAGCCAGTGGAGCAGCCTAAACCTATTCCTGATGCCAACGTGGTCATTATCTATGTGGATGGCCTGCGCCCTGATGTTGCGGTGGAGATGGCTCAGTGGGGGCATATGCCGAACTTCCAAAAGCTCTTCATTGAAAACGGCGTTTGGGTGCGTAATTCCTTCACCGTGCAACCCTCCCTCACTCTGACCAGCTTTTCATCAATGATCACCGGTAATTATGCCAATCGCCATGGTGTCAAAATGCAGGCCTACTATGACCGGGAGGCCGACACATACGTCAACGGTCTCGAGGTCCGTTACTTCACGCGCTTTGCCAACGAGGTGAAAGCACGCGGGGTGAAGACGATCTACGACTATTTCCCGGACAGTTTCGGCAGCAGCGCGATGCCCTATGAACCGCTTCGGGCGAACGTACTGGAGATGAACCTGGTGGAGTGGCTGCATCGGGCCGTAAATACGGCCGACTACACCAGCAACATCAAAAATGAGATGGACGCGGTGCAGACGCGCTTTGCGCTGGACCTGGCCTCCTCGCCGAAAGTCAAGGTGATGCTGGTTTGGCTGCCGAGCACGGACGTCGTCAGCGAGCATACACCCCACGGGCAGTTTGGGGGCTGTCGCCCGACCATCGCGCGTATGGATGACGACCTCGGACAGATCGTGGAACGTTTCAAGAACCGGCATCGGTTCGAGAAGACTTACTTCATCCTGGTCTCTGACCACGGCCATGCAGGCGGCCATGACATCGTCAATAAGCGCTTTGACGTGAAACGAGAAGTCTTCCACGCCCAATTGCAGATGAACGTGGTCGGCACCTGGCATCGGTTCGACTACCCCGGTGCGCCGGCGGATCGTCTGGGCGCAGTGTCCGACTCCGACGGCGCGGTGGGCATCTTCCTGCCGTTGAGGCGTGCGGACTCGGAAGACCTTTCCGTCCCAGACACCTATACGCAATTGACCCATTACGGCCGGGCGGATGGAAGGAAGGTGAACGCAGTGGAGCTTTTTGCCGAGTTCAGTTCAAAGGGCCGCTGGCCGCTGCCGGACTCCGCGAATCGGCCCGTGGATTTCGCCGTGGCCAAGGTGGACGCGAATACCGTCCTGCTTTACAAGACCATGGACCGCCAGGCGTTGATCCGTGCGCGCGTAAACGCCGACGGCGTCTTTGAGTTCAGGTATGAACCGGTGCGTCGCTATGCGTCCGGCCAACCGCTGGAGCCTATCGCTGGCGGCGACCCGCTGGGGTATCTGGACAACCCGGCCTTTCGCGAAGAAGTCCGCAACGTGGAACGCTGGATGGAGACCTACCACACCGGTACGGAATGGCTGCAGGCCACCTATAGAACACAATATCCCGGATGCGTGGATACCTTAAGCCTCTACTTTCGCTGGGATGGCCCCGTGGCCAAGAAATCGCCTGTGCCATCTCAGCCGGATATCCTGCTGTTTGCGAACAAGGGCTGGGTATTCGAGCCGAAGATCAACCTGGAAAACCGGGATGAGGCCACCATCGGCAGCCGGCACGGCATGGCTTTCCGTGAGGCGACCAACCACTGCCTCTTTGTTTCCGGTCCGGGAATCCGGAAAGGCGAAATTATCGAAACGCCGCACCGGATGGTGGACATCATGCCGACAGTTCTTCAGATGGCGGGCAAAGACCCAGAAACCGCCGGGATGGACGGCCGTCCAATTCGGGAGATATGGGAGGGCCTTAAATGATCCGCAGAAACCTGTTAACATGGTCTTGGATGATGATCGTAACCCTGCTCATGCTGGGCGGCGCTGGCTGCGCCTTCAAGGTTGTGCATCCGGCGCCGCTGGTCGTTAAATCGCCGGAAACCGGCATCGTTCGAGTGGTGAGATACCCTGCTTACGTCGTGGTCCACGATTCCGACTCCTTTTGGGACGGGCATCAGATCAAGGACAACCTCATAGGACTCACGGAAGCGGAAGTCGTTCACTGGATTGACATGGCGGCTGACGGTATGACGCCGGGGCCTCCCCGTCGCCCATTGGAAAACGGCATCGAATGGACTAAGAACAGCTATGCCCAACTGCCGGACTGCGCGCCGGTGCGCATCGTGGGCGGCTTGTTTTCCGCGCTGTTTGTCGAAAAAACCACCCTGCTTGCCGGTGTCAGGGTCGCTTATGCCCCAGCCGATCCCATATCGTATTTTGTGTTTACGCGAGTGATCTATCTGACCGACTGGGTGCAGGAAACCCTGGGCGAGGGGAACACCGGCGCCGGTTATCTTGTGCCCTGGCAAGGTCCGTTCATCCCACTGGCAGCGACAGCGCCGGTGAACCGCAGCGTGGACTGGACACAGAGCGGCGCCATCGCACTCTATGTCCATGTCTTTCACAAAGTGAGCGTCGGCATGGA
>PCSG01000232.1:0-2958 GCA_002772195.1 Desulfobacterales bacterium CG23_combo_of_CG06-09_8_20_14_all_51_8
TTTCCGCCGCCGTTGGCGCTGACGCCGGTGAAACCTGATCGGTTTCCGCCGCCGTTGGCGCTGACGCCGGTGAAACCTGATCGGCGGGCTGGGCTATTTTCCCAGGGCGCTCGATCTTTATCCGATTGCTGATATAGCGAACGGTATCCGGCGTATCCGCGGCCTGGCCATCGCCTGAAAACCAAACCGCACCAGCGAGTCCCAAAAGAATTGATATGGCACAACAATAAATTTTGTACATAATTTAGCTTCTTATCTCTTTGGTTTTTCTTTGGTTTTTATTTCTTAGGATTTTTTTGGTCTTTCCCTTCTTCAACTTTTGCCGGCTGAGTCTCCACAAATTTATAGGTTTCCGCCGTGCAGGCAATCGTTAATGGAGACCCTTCGTTGAAAGTCATGTCAAACTTTTTAACGTTCACAATTCTGTCCATCCCGGCCAGTTGGTCAAAAAACATCCCCAGATCATGGTAGGTTCCGGATAGATTCATGGTAATCGGAAGCTCCGCATAAAATTCCTTTACGACTTCCGGTTCGGGTTTAAACAGCAAAAACGAAAGGCCGGCGTCTTTTCCAATTTGTGAAACCCCTGTCAATAAAGAAGGGACCTCATTGCTTAACGGCAAAGCTCTTGCAACAATATTAAATTTTGCCTGGGCTTCCTCCAGTTTTTGCTGATATTGCGCCAATTGCTGGGCGTTTGCCTTTGTTTTGGTCAGCTTGTCCTCCTGCTCGGAGATTTCCTTCTTTAATTTGGTGATCGCCTCATATTTCGGCATGTACAGAAAATAGATACATCCGCCCAGAATCAGCGCCACGGACACGCAACAGATGATAATGCGCTGAACTTTCGTCAGTTCACTAATTTTTTGAATCAGCGGCTCAATTGAATTTAATGAGAGTTCCGGTTTTTTCATTTCTTCTTTCGCCTTTTCCCCATCTATTTGGGCGTCTCAGCAGTTTTTGGGGGCCCGACGCTTGCTGCTGCAGGCATCTTTATACACGTGATAAGAAACTGCTTCATATCTACATTGTATTTATTAACCTGCTGTGAGCTGGTCAGGTTCACAGCAGAAAACAGAGCAGACCGCTCCAAGCGCAGCATGAACACAGCAACGGTTTCATTATCCAGGGCCATGCCTTGAAGAGCCAAACTCGCATCATCGGACGTGAGGCGGGTCAGCTGCATCCTCCCGGGAACCACCATTTCCGTCATTTTCGCCAGCAGCTTCGGCGGTTTTTCCCGGTAATCCTTGAGCTGGTTCACCACTTCAATCTGTTTGTTCAGCGTATCCAGCTTTTTCTTGATTTCCTCCACCTGTCTGGCTTGCGCCTCATACAGGGCGACTTCTTTTTTCAACTGGTCCAGATTGTCAGACAGCTTGTTTTTTTGGGAATTCAGATAGATGTTGAAAACGCCCAATAAAACGATAAAAAGAACAAATGACAACAGAAAAATCGATATCTGCTTGCGGATATTCTCTTTGGATCTAGCGGCCCGGTAGGGTAATAAATTGATACGTATCATTTGTCGTCCACTCTTCTGATTGCAAGCCCCATGGAGATAGCGGCCTGAGGTGCTAGCTGTTTGAGATAAGCATCATCCAACTCACTGGTTATGTTTATTTTCTCAAAGGGATTGATCAATTTTACATCCGCCGACGACTGCAGGGCCAGTTGTTCTCTTAATTCCTTCATATTGGCGGCCCCGCCGCTTAAAACAACCTGCTGAATCCGGTCTTCCGGATTGGTTGAATAAAAAAAATCCAGCGCACGCCGGATTTCATCACACCAGTCAGACACGCTCGCTGAAACAATCCGCTTGAGTTCATCTGCGGACAATTTCTCCGGCTTCGCGCTGAGCATGATATTTTCCGCTTCCGCCAAGGAGCAGTTCGCGATTGCGGAAATCCGCTGATAAATCTGATAGCATCCGAGGGATACGTCCCGCAGAAATACGGAAGTATTGTTTTTCAATATATTGACCGATGTCTTGCTGGCGCCGATATCAATTAATGCGACATTCCCCCCCTGCGTCCCGTAGTTGAATTCATAAATATTCTGCAGGGCGAATGCATCAATATCAATAATGCATAAATTCAGTCCGGCCATGTCGATAAGGTTGATATAATCATTGACCATGTCTTTTTTCGCCGCAACCAGGAGCACATTCATTTGATTCGGGTTATTTTCAACTTCTCCCAGAATCTGAAAATCAAGATTCACATCATTTATATCAAAAGGAATATACTGTTCCGCCTCAAAATTAATGGACGCATAGAGCTGATCTTCCGGCATGTTCTGGATCGTGATGTTTTTTACAATAACCGAATATCCGCCGATGGAAATGGCGACATTCGGCTGCTTGACATTATAATTTTTGTAAAGCTGACGAATGGCGTTTGAAACGCTCTGGGGATCTTTGACAACCCCTTCTTCAATGGCCCCGGGCTCAACATCAATGGTGCCGAATTTCTTGAGCGTCCATCCTTTTTTAGCCTCTGTGACTTCCGCTACTTTAATAGAACGGGATCCGATGTCCAGTCCGACAACCTGATTTTTAGGTCCAAATAGCATGATTTTTCTATCCACCATAAATTGGAATAAAGTGATGAGCGCTGGGCAACCCTCCCAAAAAATCCGGCATTCTTGAAGCGGCGGGGGCTGTTCCTTGACAGTAAACCACTGAAATAATAACGCTTAAAATTGAAATACAAGAACGACACCAAGAAAAGACAGGGTCACGGATAAAAAGACACGTTGCTGTGAGTAGATGGGCTTTTTGTTTCAAGGCACTTACCTAAACCGGCCGCAAAAAACACCGCCGTTCATTTTAAATATTAATGCCCGATAAATAAGCTAAATCAAGCGGTAATCAATTGAGAAGCAACGCTTTACATCCAAATACCGCGTTTATCCTTACGTTAAATTGTTATTATGTCAAGGAAATTATAAATAATT
>PCSG01000232.1:2970-4611 GCA_002772195.1 Desulfobacterales bacterium CG23_combo_of_CG06-09_8_20_14_all_51_8
CTTATTTTGTATGGAATATCGACTATAAACTACTATATATTGTGTGTCGGGCATACGGGACTACGTGAAATTTAATTTAACTATTATCCCCCTGTTCTTTGTCATCCTTAATTTACATGGGCATCTTAGTGACGGGCCGATAGATTTTTTCAAACCGGCCTTCAGCGCGCAGGGATAAAAAAAGGTCAACAAAGTGCGGATCAAATTGCACATTTTTCCCTGACCGGATAATTTCCAGAACTTCCTTTTCCGGCATTCCTTTTCGGTATGCCCGGTCTGAAACCATAGCGTCATAGGCATCCGCCACCGAAAGGAGTCTGCAAAGCAGAGGAATTTCATCTCCTTTCAACCCATCCGGATATCCCGCGCCGTCAAACCATTCATGGTGGTGGCGGACTATTTTTTTCTCGCGGTCCCACAGCCCCAACTGCCCGATGATACTTTCCCCGATCAGGGGATGCTCCTTGATTTTTTCATACTCGACAGCCGTCAGCCAGCCGGTTTTTAACAGGATATCGTCCCGGATGCCGATTTTACCGATATCATGAAGCCGCCCGGCAAAATCCAGCACATCGATTTCATCCGGTGAACACCCATCGGCCTTTGCCATGATGATGGCGGTGTCCCGGACCCGGCTTGAATGTTCCTTGGTATACGCGTCTCTAGCTTCCACCGTTTTAACCAGGGCTGAAAGCGTTGAAAAAAGATTTTCATAGATGTTTTCATACAGGGCGAGATTTTCCACCAGATAGGCGGCCTGGTGGATCATAAACGTCATGTAATACATATCTTTCTGAGTAAATGCGGCATTCCCCTCTGTGATCAGGGTAATCAGCACGCCGAACACTTTATCGCGAATTTTAAGCGGAATACCCAAGAGCGAGCGGACTGATTCGGGCAGGTTCGAACGGGCGTTCCCGTCTATCATCAGGGGGAATGCATCCCTTGCAATTTCCTTGATGATATTCGTTAGGGAAGGATTAAACGACGCCGGCAAAAGGACTCCTTTCCCCGCGGGCTGGCCTGGATCGTCTCTGTCGCGACGGTCATATCCGGTCAGTTCCCGGGGCGTGTCAAAGGATTCGCTGACGGCATAAAACACCGCCCGGTCGGCCGGGGTGATCTGGGTCGCCATTTCCGTGATGCGATTCAACACTTCCGAGCCGGTATTCAGGGACATCAGCTCCGTCATAATCCGGTTTACCACCCGGAGCTCCTCGACCTTGTAAACCAGTTCGCGATTCAACCTTTCCAGCCGTTTTTTGCTTTCCAGTTCCTTGTTGAGCAGGAGATTCTTGATGAACAGTTCCCGCTCCCTTAAAACCCGCTGAAGGCAGAGGGTCATCTGCTCCAGGTTGACCGGTTTGACGAGAAAATCCACCACGCCATTTTTCAAGGTCTGAAGGGTGTTGTCCAGGGAAGGGTAGCCGGTCATGATGACGACGGGAATCGTATTGTCAAAATTACGCAGATATTCGGCCAGCTCAAGGCCATCCATCTCGGGCATATTGATGTCCGTAAAACAGCAGGAAATTTCCTGGCCGGCCTTTTCCAGAGTCTTAACGGCTTCCCGTCCATTTTTTGCCGTCAGGACATGATATCCCTGGTTCTGAAAATGCTCGGCGGCGATTTCAAGAATCG
>PCSG01000232.1:4623-9433 GCA_002772195.1 Desulfobacterales bacterium CG23_combo_of_CG06-09_8_20_14_all_51_8
CGACAAACAGAATTGTCTTTCGGGGCTCCATTTCCATCGCCGCATGCCGCCTTTAAATAATCTCAACCGGATCAGGACCTGTTTAAAACTCCCGGCCCCTGTTTTAAATGCCATTAAAATCCGATATCCGTGTATCTTTGTCAAGTTTTATACCGGCAGCGGCCGATATTTTCTTGAAAACAATTATAAAATTGTTTACATTTTTTCGTCAATTGAACAACCCCCGGCCCATTCGTCATCGGCTGGATAAAAGGAGAAATCGCCCGTATGCCCATGTCCCAGGAGTTCAAAAAAAGACTGCTGCCCGGTCTGGAAAATATGGTCGCCCACTTCGGAACCCCGTTCCATATCTATGATGAAACCGGCATTTTAGATACCGGGCATGCTTTGAAAACAGCGTTTTCTCCAATGAATAAATTTATGGAATACTTTGCGGTAAAAGCGCTCCCCAATCCCCGCGTCATGAAAATCATGATGGAAATGGGATTCGGCTTTGACTGCAGCTCCATTGCTGAGCTTGCTCTCAGCCGGCAGGTGGGGGCCTCCGGAGAGAACATCATGTTCACCTCCAACAATACCACGGATGAAGACTTTGCGGCGGCCCTTTCCAACGGCGGAAGCATCGTCAACTTAGACGATATTTCCCTGATTCCCAAACTTCCGGAAATTCCCGATCTGATCTGCTTTCGATACAACCCGGGCCCGCGGCGCTCTGGAAACGCTATTATCGGAAATCCGGCTGAGGCCAAATTCGGCGTCAGCCACGATCAGATCGCTGACGCCTACCGGCAGGCACGCGAACGGGGGGCCACCCGCTTTGGTCTGCACACCATGCTGGCCTCCAATGGACTGAATCATGCGTATATTGTTGAAACCGCCCGGATGCTTCTGTCTCTGGCAAAATGGCTGTCGGAGGAGCTCGGTATCCGGTTTGAATTTATCAATATCGGCGGGGGCATGGGAATTCCATACCGCCCGGAAGACGCGCCGCTGAATCTGCCGGAAATGAGCCGGGAAATCATCGGGCTGTTTGACGACTTCCGATCGGCCCAAGGCTATGCCCCGAAACTTTATATGGAAAGCGGCCGGTATATGACCGGGCCTCATGGCGTGCTCGTTACGAAAGCCATCAACCACAAGAATATTTATCGCAAATACATCGGCGTCGACGCCTGCATGTCCGCCCTGATGCGGCCGGGAATGTACGGCGCCTATCATCATATCGAAGTCGCGGGTAAAAACCCGACGGAGTTTCCGACGGAAACCGTGGATGTGGTGGGATCTCTTTGTGAAAACAACGATAAATTCGCCGTTCAGCGCACGCTCCCGAAAATCGACGAGGGGGACCTTCTTATTATTCAGGATACCGGCGCCCACGGCCATGCCATGGGATTCAACTACAACGCCAAACTGCGGCCCAAGGAACTGCTGCTGCGCCGGGACGGGGCCGTGGAACTCATCCGGCGGGAGGAAACCATGGCGGATTATTTCGCCACCCTCTGCTTTGAAAAGAATATCCTGACCCGATAATCCATAATAAATAACGGCGAACCCGGCATGGCATACCGGGTTCGCCGTTATGTTTAAAACCCATCCGATGCAGGGCTCCGGGCCCAAAGCATCTATCCGATGGACAATCCAAAATCCTCCAGGTCCAGGTTATCGTCCAGGGTAATAATTTGCGACAGCATAGACCGCATTTCTTCCGGAACGATATGCTGATACTGCTCAAAGTTTTTCATGAACTCCGCCACCAGACGGATAGCCCGCAGCTCGTATTCCCCGGCATCCTCCGCGCATTTGCGCGGGTTTAAAATTTCCTCCGGCACCACATCGCCCGGGGCTTTTTTCGGAATTTCAAACTGAAAAACCGGATCGGTTTCAAATTCCATTTTCGCCAGTTCGCCGGAAATAGCCGCTTTCACCAACGCCCGCGTATAGGCCATCTTGATCCGCTCGCTCTTGAAGCTCGGCTCTCCGCACCATCCGGTATTCATCAGCCAGCACTTGATATTGTATTTGATAATGTTTTCCATGAGCCGTTTAGCGTAAGCGTATGCCGGCAGGGCGATCATGGTATCGCCGAAGGCCACGCTGAACATGACCTGGGGCTCAAATTCGCCGGTTTCAATCCGAGTGAATTTTGACGTATACGCCGACAAAAACGCGTAAACCGCCTGTTCCGGGGTCAGCCGGGCAATGGGGGGAAGAACCCCGTATGCGTCGCAGGTCAGCAGAAACAGGTTCTGGGGATGATCAAACAATCCTTCCCGACGCGAGCGGGGGATATGGGAAATGGGAAAGATGCACCGGGTGTTGTCCGTCAGGCTGTTGTCGTTTAAATCCACCCGCCGGGTATCCATATCAATGGACACATTTTCCAGAATGGAACCGAACTTGCGGGTACATTCATAGATAAATGGCTGTTTTTGCTTATCGATTTTCATAATTTTGGCGTATCCGCCCCATTCCAGATTAAACAGGCCTTTTTCACTCCAGGCATGGGCGTGATCCCCGATCAGACTTCTCTCCGGATCCACGGCCAGCGTGGATTTACCCGTATCCTCGCGCCCCATGAAAATCGCCACATCGCCGTCCTTGCCCACATTGGCCGAACAGCGCATGCAGAAAACAGACTCGGGCATCAGGTAACTGGATAAGGTAAACACGACCTGGCGGAGCTCGCCGGCATAATTGGACCCGCCCACCAGCGCCAGCTTCTGGGTAAGATTGATAATGACAAATGACGATGCATTCGTGCCGTCAAGCTCCGGAATCGCGCGAAACCCCGGAATATGGATCACCGTAAACGCCGGTGTGAAATTTTCCAGTTTTTTCAAATCCTGGACCTGAAAAAACATATTGCGGACAAACAGGCTGTGCCATGCGGTTTCCGTGACGATGCGGATGGGCATCTCATACTCTTTCTCGCTGCCCACCAGACAGTCCTGAACATAGACCTCCTTGTTGTGCATATAAGCCAGCATGCGATGGAACAGCGTATTGAAATGATTTTCCGATATTTCGTTTTTTTCATCGCTCCAGAAAATCTTTTTTTCACTTTCCGGGTCCCGGACAAAAAATTTATTTTCCGGCGGCAGTTCGGAATAATCGCCGGTGCGAACCACAATGGCTCCCAGATGCGCCACCTGGCCTTCACGGTTGTTGATGATCTCCTCATATAAAACAGACGTGGGCAGATTCCGATAGATGCGCCGTAAATGCTTACGCCCAAAATATTCAAGATCCAATTTCTCGACCATGATAGCTCCTTTATTTTCAATAGGTTAAGAACAATAATAGAATCAAACGCTGCCCGTTGAAATCAATGCATACACCACCAGTTTCTGCATCATTTTTTCCTTGGCCGATCTCGGGCTGTCCAGCTGGAGGCGTTTCAGGTAAGGCGCGGCCGCCGCCGGGACGGTCCGGATGGTCATGGCTTTGCCTAAGCTCGATACCTTGCTCAGACTTTCGGTCATCTGGGCCTTGAGCCATTTCAGGGACTTGCCGATAACCAGTTCTTCCGGGGTAAAATCCGTGCCAAAGGGAAACGGTTCGAAATATCCTTTCTTCTTAAACGGCGATATCGCTTCTTCCAGTCGCTGGGGATAATTATTTTTGAACAGATCCGGAATCACATAATCCGCGTGGATTTTTCGGACTTTTTTCGCTTTTTCCAGCAGATCCTCCTGGAACCGGGAATCCGTGATATTTAACAGCTGAATAATATTTTCCCGGTCGGTTTTCCCCCTAAGATCGGCGATGCCGTATTCCGTAATCACAAAATCCCTTAAATGCCGGGGAATGGTTGTGTGGCCGTAATTAAACACGATATTGGAAGCAGCGGATTTTCCGGAACCGCGAACCCCTTTGCACATGAGAATGGAGCGCCCGTCCGGCAGGGCATGGGCCTGGGACACAAAATTATACTGTCCGCCCACGCCGCTGACCACCTGACCGCTTTCCAGGCCGTCGGACACCACCGCGCCGGAAAGCATCACCATGAGGCAGGCGTTGACAAACCGGCCTTCGCGTCTCTGAAGGACCTTGAGCTCCTCGCTGTAGTAGGGATTATTGCCATAGAGCTGATTCACGTTCAGCACACTGGTCATATAGATCTTTTTCCGGTCTTCCTCGGTCATATCGTTGAGCATCTGATAGAAGCCTTCGGGCCCCAGGAAAAAACCGCCGTGAATAAGAATCTCGTTTTTCAGCATATCGCCCAGGCAATGGGCCGCCACCTGTTCCCTGTTTTTGGCGTTGGTCAAATCCGCGGAAAATTCCTTGCCGCCGGCTTTAATGACGTCTTTTTCAAAGGTCAGCCCGTCTTTAAATATGCCGAACTCCGTTAAAAACGCGAAATCTTTGGCTGTCAGCACCGGGTTCACCGCCCCGGCGTCTATCAGGAGGCCTAAGGTTTTCGGCGTTACTTTATCCGTGATTTTCCGGTCATTGATCAGACGCTGAATCGCCACGTTATTGTAAGTCTTGCGCTTGACCACGCCGCATTTGAGCAGGTGGAGGTAGCCGTCCACCAGCATTTCAGTAGAACCGGTGATGCCGTCTTCAAAGGGATCAATACCGCCGATACGGTCGATGACATTGCCGAATTTTCCGAGAATTCCGGTGTCATTCATAAATTTCTTGTAATCGGCGCTCTGGGTGTGGCGCATGCGAAGCCCGTAGCACAGGGCGTCTCCCAGGGACCCGATGCCGATCTGAAGGGTTCCGTTGTCCTTGATCAGCGTGCCGGCATACATGCCGATCATGTAATCCGGCGTGGTGATCGACATTTTCGGGGCACCGA
>PCSG01000232.1:9442-9809 GCA_002772195.1 Desulfobacterales bacterium CG23_combo_of_CG06-09_8_20_14_all_51_8
GGCTGTATTTCGGAGCATCGACAATGGCATCAAAGATTTCCGCCGTCACCACGGCATCACCATACATGAACGGCAGGTTCTGGTTGACCTGGGCGATGATGGCGATTTTACGCCCCTGCTGTTCCTGCTTCCGCATGGCCGGAACAATATCCAAGGACACTTCCGGATTACAGCTCATGCTGTAAACCGTCCGCCCGTTAATTTCCTTTTTGCGCACCATCTGGGCCACCACATTGACGCCGGCGTCAATGGAATCCCGCCAGGCATGGGTGTAATTGGAGCTGATATAATTCATCTGGGTATGGTCCACGTTGAGATAAGACCCGGCCTTTGCATAAAATTCCCGTAATTCGAAATTTTCCGGCAG
>PCSG01000232.1:9826-13302 GCA_002772195.1 Desulfobacterales bacterium CG23_combo_of_CG06-09_8_20_14_all_51_8
CGAGCATGTAGTCCAGTTCGACATATCCGTCGAATTTGCGTTCCACGAAAGGTCCCAGGAATTTCTGCTCCAGATCGCTGGCGCCTTTGGGCTTTTCCAAAGACAGGGCCGTACAGAAGGTCAGTTGAATAGAGGGGTCTTTTTTGGCGCGCTGGTACAAGGCATTGGCGAACTGATTCGGCTTTCCAAGCCCCAGGGGCATGCCAAAAATAATTTTTTTTCCCACCTTGCTGATGACATCATCCACGCATTTTTCCACATCCTGGTAATATACCGGGCTTTTCCCTTCCATATAGATTCCTCCGGAAACGATGCTCACAATAGATTATTGCCAATTCTTCCGCTAACAGCGTTTATAGATTGAACGACGCGTCAAATTATTAAGATTCCTCAATAAAAAGACCATTAATCGCGGGCAATGTCAATATTATTTCTCTGGTAAAATCTACGGGAAGATTCAACTTTTTAAAATTAATGAGAAATTTTTTTCATTTGGGTCCAGGCGCCGATTCTAAAATATTCTCCGCATAGAGTTCCATAACATGGACAACCTGGACATGATCTTTTTGCCGGGCCAGCATGTCCGCAAGCTGAATCATGCAGGCCGGACACCCTGTGGCCACAATGGATGCGCCGGATGCTTCAATGCAGGCGACTTTTTTTTCGCCGATGGCCGTGGAAAGATCATAATGGGCCAGATTAAAGCTCCCGCCCATGCCGCAGCAGGACCCGGCATCCGGCATTTCAACAAACCTGCCGGCTCCGGACGCTGAAAGCACAATCCGGGGCTGGCTGGAAATGTTCAAGGTTTTTCGCAGGTGGCAGGGATCATGATAGGTAATGATGGGGCCACCTACTATTTCCCTTTCCTGGCCGGATGGCCGAACTCCCGCCACCTCCACCAGAAACTGCATCACGTCATATGTTTTTTCGGAAATCCGGGCAACGGCCGCCGACTGATCCGGGGAGGCGGCGTTCACCATGGCTGGCCATATTTTTTTGATGGCGGCCGTGCAGGTGGCGCACCCGGTCACCAGAAAATCAAATGTCAAGGGGTCAAAACGGTCCAGGTTATGGGACGCCAGCCGCTGGAATGAGGCCTGATCGCCGGCGGCCAGGGCCGGAATGCCGCAACATCCCTGGTCCGGCGGGATAATGACCTGAAATCCATGGGCGGTTAAGACGCGCCCAATATCAATGGCGACCTTCGGAAACACTTTGTCCAGCAGGCATCCGACAAAAAAGGCCACCCGCATGCCGCTCCGGCCAGGGAGCTGCGTCTGTTCGGGAAGCATTTTGTGAAATGGCACCATTGCCAGAGGCGCCAGATGCCGATGGGAAAGCAGGGGCGAAACCAGGGTTCCGCAGGACCCGGCCGGAATATCAGATTTTTTCAACACCAAGGACTGCCACCGGCTGGCCCATTCCATGACACGGTCAAAAACACGGGGATTTGAAAGAATGCGGCGAAAAATCAATTTTTTTACCAGGGACAGGCCTTCGTATCCGGCGATAATCCCTCTGGCCGTTAAAAACAGTTCCAGGGTATTGACGCCCCGGGGGCAGGCAGCTGCGCAGGCGCCGCACAGCAGACACCGGTCCAGCCGCTGCCGCACCCCGTGAGGGTTTTCAAAAAAGGATGTCATGAGCCCGGAAAGCAGCATGATCTTTCCCCGGGCCACGTCGCTCTCATCGCCTGTGACGGCATACAGCGGACACACGGACTGGCAGATGCCGCACCGGGAACAGTTGGCCACCTCCCGGTCCAGGGCTTTCATCAGCCGGATCAGATCGCGCATGTTCATTTTTTTTGTTTTCAAATCGCCAAAGCCCTCCTGAAAGAAAGCCTGTAATCGCGCTTTGACTCTCTATTTTTGGGCGTACTTTTCCCGGAGTTTGGGTTTTTCAATTTTGCCGGTGGGGTTTCGCGGCACCGCGTCGAAAATCACTTTTTTCGGCCGCTTGTATCTCGGCAGTGCCTCGCAGAACTTCCTGATTTCTTCTTCAGACATTTGAATTCCGGGCTTTAATGCAATGATCGCCGCGACAAATTCCCCCAGGCGCGCATCCGGAACGCCGATGACCCCGGCATCCAGAATTTTATCGTTTGTCATCAGAAAATTTTCAATTTCATTGGGAAAAATATTTTTGCCGCCACTGATGATAACATCTTTTTTCCGGTCAATCAGCCAGATAAACCCGTCCGCATCCTGCCGGGCGATATCGCCGGTATGCAGCCACCCGTTTTTTAGGGTCTGGGCCATGGCTTCCGGGTTCCGGTAATATTCCTTCATGACTCCCGGCCCCCGGATCAGCAGCTCACCGGCGATTCCCGGCGGCAGGGGGGTTGCGGTATCATCCGCCACCCGGCATTCCCAGTCAAAGCCCGGCACGCCGATAGCCCCGACCTTGTGATAATTTTCAATGCCCAGATGCACGCACCCCGGACCTGTGGCTTCGGTCAGGCCGTAATTGGTGTCATACTGATGGTGGGGAAAAACCTGTTTCCATTTCTCGATCAGGGTAGGCGGAACCGGCTGGGCCCCGATATGCATGAGCCGCCACTGGTCCAATTGGTAATCCCTTAAATTGATTTCCTTATTTTCAATGGCCACCAGAATATCATAGGCCCAAGGCACCAGCAGCCAGACGATGGTGGCTTTTTCTTCGGAAACCGCTTTAAGGATGGCCCGGGGATTGACACCTTTTAAAATCACGGCCCGGGCGCCGACAAGGAGGTTCCCGAACCAGTGCATTTTGGCTCCGGTATGATAAAGAGGAGGGATGCATAAAAAATTGTCCTCATGGACCTGATTGTGGTGCCGGTTCTCCACATAGCAGGAAAATTCCAGTTGCCGGTGCTGAAGGAACACGCCCTTGGGGTGGCCGGTGGTGCCGGAGGTGAAATAAATGCCGCCCCCATCCATAAGATCAATTACCACCTCCGGTTCCGCTTTGCTGTTTCCCTCAATAAATTCCTCATAACCGGCGGCAAAATCCGGTTTTTTTTCCGGATTCCCCACAAAAAGCCAAATTCGGACCGTCTGATCGAGCACCGGTTTGGCCTCACGAATCCGGTCTATAAATTCCTCTCCGAATATAACGGCCTTGGCCTCGCAAAGCTGAATACATCGGCTGATATCGTCCGCCTGGAATCTGAAATTAAGGGGCACGGCAATGGCGCCGGACCGCAAAACCCCGAAGTACACGGGCAGCCATTCGATACAGTTCATCATCAGGATGACCACCCGGTCCCCTTTTTGAATGCCCCGGGCCGCCAGGGCTTGGGCCAGTTGGTTGGACCGGCCATAAAATTCCCGCCAGGTGATTTCACGGCGAATTCCCGTGGCCGGCTCCCGTTCGATCAGCGCGGGTTCATTTCCATACAGCCTGGCATTCCGGGCCAGCATTTCCGTAATCAGCATCGGTCACTCTCTTGTATCGCCAAATCCATTATCAATCGCTTCGAAGGCAGG
>PCSG01000232.1:13542-13988 GCA_002772195.1 Desulfobacterales bacterium CG23_combo_of_CG06-09_8_20_14_all_51_8
AGCGGGACCTCGGCTTCGCAATATCATTATCTGTTTCATATTCCACCTCATAATCTGTGCAATCTGTGTAATCTGCGTAGCGACAGCGGAGTCCCGCCCCAGCGGGATGGTTTTAATCATACACCGCATCCAGCCATTCGTAATAGAACTCCGGTTCCCAGAGCCAGATTTCCATATATTCAAACTGGCTCCGTTCAATATGTCTCCGTTCGGACGGCGTCAGGACCTTCTCCGAGCCGTGCCGGTTGGCCGGCAGGTTCCACATCTTGCGCTTAGGGAATTTCTGCCTGTAACAATCCCGGCACAGGCGCATCTGCTGGCAGGTCCAGGACTCCAGTTGTCTTTGGGTAGTCAATGCCCCGTCCTTGACCTTGGGCACATAGCCCGGACACCCGTGGGCCGGAACGCCATCCCTGGCCGGTATGTATTCCCGGCATCTTTCGCTT
>PCSG01000224.1 GCA_002772195.1 Desulfobacterales bacterium CG23_combo_of_CG06-09_8_20_14_all_51_8
ACCCCCACCAGCCGGTCGTTTTCATCTACCACATACACATAGAAGGGCATTTCAATGTCAAGATTTTCTTTGGACTGGAGGGACTCGATCACCCATTTTGCCGTCATGTCCTCTTTCAAGGCAATGAAATCCGGGATCATGATGGCGCCGGCAGTGTCATCCGCATACCGAAGCAGCCCTTCGACCTCCTCCGATTCTTCTTTTTCCATCATGCCCAGAACCGCGTCGGCCTTATCCTGGGGCAGCATTTTGATAAACGCGACACTGTCGTCGGACGGCATGTTTTCGATGATCTCGGCAAGTTCTTCCAGAGAAAGGCTTTCGATGATGCCCAGACTGATGTCCTCATCCAGTTCGCTGATGACGTAGGCCTTTTTTTCCGGGTCATGGATCAGATGGAACAATTTCCGCTGATTCGACAGAGACAGGGAGTGAAACACCGACGGCAGATCCGCCGCGTGGACTTTCCTGATGATCTTCGTCAGCCGGGCCTCTGATCCGCGTCGCAACAACCGCTGAATGGTTTCCGTTAAGATTCTGTTCCGTTCAACTAACATGGTTTTCTTCGCTTTTTTAATTTGAGGGCGACAGTGTCACGTCCAGCGGCTGCATTTTTATGATATAGGAGTTCCGGATTTTTTCCTCCGGCGGAATGGAAGGAAACTATCGTAAAACCATACATCATTAAAAATGATAAAACAATAATGATTATCAGCAATCCAGCCGGTAAACCCATGCGGATAAAAATTTTTCTGGCGCACGACTGCTGATGTTTCGAGGATAAGTTATCGGATAATTTTAATGTGGGCGTCCTCCCGGAGATGGCTTATCCATGTCTTAAATTTTTCATTGACCGTTTCCTCATAGAGGCTCTGGCGAATTTCATCGGACACGTCGTTTAGGGCCCGACCACCGGTTTCTTCGATTTTTTCCACATAAAAAATTTGAAGCCCCTGCTCTGTTTCCGTGACTTTGGAAAATTCACCGGGCTTGAGATCTTTGATGGCGGCCCTGATATTGCCAGCCAAATCATCAATGGAAAAAAGCCCGAGACGTCCGCCATCGGCTGCGTTGACGCCCTGGGAATACTTCCGGGCCAGATCTTCAAAAGCCGCCCCGTCTGAAAGCTGCCGGCGAACATCGGCCATGGTCTCATAAGCGGAATCACTACTCGACCCGGAGTCCATTGGTTCGGGGGGCGCAATCATGATATTCCGCAGCATATATTTCCTCTTTGAGGCGTATTTGTCGGCATTTTTTTCATAAAAGGCGGCGATATCCGATGGCGTGACAATAATTTTCGACTTAATCTTGATGTTGACCAATTTGTTTCTGAGAATCTGGCGCTTGATTTCTTCCCTGTATTCAACCATGTTCACATCATTGGCGGTCAACGCCATCCGGAGATCTTCGTCGGAGTAATAATTCATTGCCTTGATCTGCTCGATGGCGCTGTCCACTTCATTGTCTTCCACAAAAATACCGGAATTCCGGATTTCCTGATCCGCCAGCTTTTCATCAATCAGATTGTTTAAAACTTCCATGCGGATTTCATAAACTTCTTCCTCTTCCTTTTGCGGAGGAAGCCCCTTTTGACGAATTTGATTTTCAAAGGGAGCCATTGCCCGGTCCAGTTCCCTGAGATGAATAATATCATCATTGACCACCGCGACGATGCGGTCAACGACTTCAGCGGATACCGCGCCCACCGCAGAAAAAAACAGGATAAAACACCATGCATAAAAGCGACGGCTGCATAACGCTCGGGTGAAAACACGATTTAAATTTTTGCAATTCATGGGTCGGGGTCCGCTTCTGATGTCAATAAGTTGTTATTATAATTAATATTTTGAAAATATTAGAAATTGATCAATTAACACATCCGGCGATCTCCATCAAGATATTTCTGGCCTGGGCAATGATTCCGCCCAGACCTTTTCCTGTGATAACAGCCTTAAGACCGTTATCCGGCATGAAATAAAATAGTTTTGGATTTTTTTCCACCATGCCCAGCAGACCCAGCGGATGTTTTTGATGCAATTCGGAAAACCAGAGAAAAAGAAACGATTCATTTAAATCCAGCTTTTTCACGCCGGCCTTGATGGACAGAATTTTCAGCATGATCTTAAGCAGAAGATTTCCCGCCTCCGGCGGCAGATTCCCATAACGGTCCGTCAGTTCCTCCTTAAAGTCGGCGACTTCCTTGAGTTCCGTCATTTTCGCCAGACGACGGTAGGCCATGAGACGCTGATCAATATCAGCAATATAGGATTCAGGGATAAACACGGACATGGGAACGGTAATCTCCGGCTCCAGTTTTTCAACCACGGTTTCGCCTTTTAACGCGGCAATGGAATCTTCCATGAGCCGCAAAAACATGTCATACCCGACCGCCGCGATATGCCCGGACTGGGACACCCCGAGGGCCGCGCCGCCGCCCCGGATTTTCAGATCATTCATGGCGATCTGAAAGCCCGCCCCAAGTCCCGTATGTTCCATCAGCACTTTAAGCCGTTTTTCCGCCTCCCGGGTCAGGGCCGCCTCCTTGGAAACAAACAAATACGCATATGCCTGTTCGTTTGAACGGCCGACCCGCCCGCGCAACTGATAAATCTGCGCCAGACCGAACCGGTCCGCGCGGTTAAGAATAATCGTATTGGCATTGGGAATATCGAGGCCCGACTCCACGATGGTGGTGCAGACCAGCATGTCAATTTCCTTTTTCAGAAATTGAAGCATGGCCTTTTCAAGAAGATCTTCGCTGAGCCGTCCATGGGCCACGGCCAGCCGCACTTCCGGGACCAATTCTTTAAGATATTTCGCAATATTCCAAATGGTATGAATATTATTATGGATAAAGAATATCTGCCCGTTGCGGGCCATCTCCTTTTCAATGGCCTCCTTGATGATGACCGGGTCGAATTCAGATATGTACGAAACAATGGCCTGCCGGTGTTCCGGCGGCGTCTGGATGACGCTGATATCCCGGACGCCCAGGAGCGACATGTGCAGGGTGCGGGGGATGGGGGTGGCGGTCATGGACAAGACATCGACGTTTTTCCGCATTTTCTTCAATTTTTCCTTGTGCTTGACACCGAAGCGCTGTTCTTCATCGATGACAACCAGTCCTAGATCTTTAAACGCCACGTCCTTTTGCAGCAGCCTGTGGGTGCCGATGACAATATCGGATTTACCATCCCGGAGTCTGTCCAGTATTTCCTTCTGTTCTTTCCGGGTCCGGAACCGGCTCAGGCAGTCGACCACCACCGGGTAGCGTTCAAACCGCTGGGAAAATGTTTGAAGATGCTGCTCGGCCAGAAGGGTCGTGGGCACGAGAACCGCCACCTGCTTGCCGTCATTGACCGCCTTGAATGCGGCCCGGAGAGCTACCTCCGTCTTGCCGTACCCTACGTCACCGCAGATGAGGCGGTCCATGGGCGATTCAGACTCCATATCGCCCAGCACATCATCAATCGCCTTGAGCTGATCCGGGGTTTCCTCATAGGGGAACGTCGTCTCAAACTCCCGGTAATAATGGTCCGGAAGACCAAACGCATGGCCATGGATCACCTTTCGAGACGCATACAGGGCCAATAGCTCTCCGGCAATCTTTTCAACGGATTTTTTGGCCTTTTCCCGGACCCGCAGCCAGGATTTTCCGCCCATTTTATCCACAGTCGGGGTATCGCCGTCCACGCCCATGTATTTCTGGACCATATCCAAACGGTCCACCGGCAGATAAAGTTTGTCGCCGTCCTTATACACAATCACCAGAAAATCATTGACCAGTCCTTCGAAGGTCAGTTTTTCAAGTCCTTGATACACGCCGATGCCATGTTCGATATGCACCACCAGGTCGCCGGTATTCAGTTCACCGAAATCCAGCAATGCGGTTTTAATTTCTCCGACAGGTTTCGGAAGCCGCCGCCTGCGATGCCGGGGGCCGAAAATTTCCGTATCGGTGATAATGGCCAGAGACTCGTCATCCCATACAAAACCGGCGCTCAGATTTCCCGGGCAGA
>PCSG01000370.1 GCA_002772195.1 Desulfobacterales bacterium CG23_combo_of_CG06-09_8_20_14_all_51_8
ATAAACTGACCATTGAAGTCTGGACGGACGGCTCTGTTACACCCCGTGACACGATCGCTTTTGGCGCAAAGATTCTGAAAAAGCAGATGAGTGTGTTTATTAATTTTGATGAGGATCTTGAGCCGGAAGCGCCGGATAAAAATGCCGACGACGCGAAACCCAGATTGAATGAAAATTTATATCTGGACGTGGACGAGCTGGAACTCTCCGTCAGAAGCGCCAATTGTCTGCGTAATGCCAATATCAATAAAATTTATCAATTGGTGGAAAAGACGGAAGCGGAAATGCTGAAGACCAAAAATTTCGGCAGAAAATCATTGAATGAAATCAAAGAATTATTGTCGGACCTGGGGTTGTCGCTGGGCATGAACATAGACTCCTTTCAGCCGCCGGAAGATGAAGACGATGATAAAGATCAAGAGGATTAAAGCGTTATGAGACATCGCAATAGCGGAGTAAAATTAGGTAGAACCAGTAGTCATCGAATCGCCATGTTCCGCAATATGGTGACTTCTCTTTTTAAATTCGATCGCATTACCACAACCGATCCCAAAGCCAAGGAACTTCGCCGGTGGGCGGATCAGTTGATTACGCTGGCAAAGAGGGGCGATCTTCATGCCAGGCGGCAGGCGATGGCCATTATTCAGGAAAAGCGCGTGGTCCACAAACTTTTCAATGATGCGCCCCTGCGCTTTGCCGATCGGGCCGGCGGTTATACCCGTCTGGTGAAAGTCGGGATCCGCCCGGGCGATGCGGCGACCCTTGCCATGGTTGAACTGACCGGCCAGCCGATTGAAACGAAAAAAGACGACGAAAAAGAAAAGAAAAAATCCGTCAAACCAGAGGCATAAAAAACCTGATCGTCAAAAAAAAGCGGACATCACATGTCTGCTTTATTTTAAAGCCCTGTCCACCCCCCCCCATATGGTTTACCATAGGACAGGGCTTTTTTATTTTCTGCAGGTTGTCCATCAAAAAATTATCTTTTCTCCGGAAGAGGTCTTTATCATCAACTGGATGCCGTCGTTTGTAATTGAAACCGCTCCATGGGTGTCGGTTCGCAGGACATGGAGATGACGTTCCGCATAGCGGGCCAGGGCCTCATGCGATGGAAAGCCGAACCGGTTTTGCCGGCCGGATGAAATAATGATGATTTCCGGCTGGACCTGGTCCATGAGCGCTGGGGTGCTCGAACTGCCGCTGCCGTGATGGGGGGCCATCATGATGGTGGATTGCAGGTCCTGGTGGCGCTCCGAAAGTTCTTTCTCGGCTTTTTCCATAATGTCTCCCGGAAACAGCATGGAATGATTTCCATAAGTTAATTGAATGACCATGGAATTGTTATTGGAGTTTCGCCAGGATTCCGCCGGCGCCCGGTCGGCGAAGTTTTCCGGAGGATACAGGATGGTGAACTTCGCCCCGTTTATTTCCAGTTGTTTCGGAAATTGGGAATACGCCGGGTAAACGATTTGCTTTTTCCGCAACACATCGATAAATTCCTTGTTTTTCAGGCAGGTTTCCGGATCATGGGTGGCGAAAACGGTTCGGACATGAAAATGCTTGAGGATAAAAATCATGCCGTTTAAATGATCCGCATCATAGTGGGTCAGAAAGACCGTATCAATGGTTCTGATTTTTCTCCGCCATAAAAAGTTCGCCGCCACTTTTTCGCCCAGATCGAAAACGGCATTGTCCGGATATCCGCCGCCATCAATCATGGCGCATCGGCCTCTCGGCAGTTCAACCAGGGCGGCATTGCCCTGTCCCACATCCATCACCGTGATGGTCACGTCGTTTCCCCACCACCGTTTTTGCACCCAGTAAAAAATATCCGCAGCCAGGATGACGATAAAAATCGCCAGAAGAAAAGCGGCCCATTTTCTGGGAGTCAGTCTGTCCATCATAGAGGAGAAAAAACTGGCGCCGGAATCAGACTTTGACCCTGCCGGGGCATTTGCCGTTGAATCTTTCCGGAGAAGGGGTGTCGGCGTATTTTTTTTTAAAACCGGAAAACCCAGGGATAAAATACAGGCGCACAGGCCATAGAAGCAGGTCATTTCAAGGACAGACGGGCTGATGGTCCGAAATGCAGCAAACGGCAATGCTCCGATGGCATATATCCATTTAATACATGTAGTTAAAATCAGACCACAGACAAAAAGGCCGCCGTGCGCCGCCGGGAGAAGGACCGGCATGAATACGAGAACGGAAAACAGGCCGACAGGCACCACGATAAAACCGATGAGCGGCACAAAAATCAGATTGGATAAAATTCCCGCCACGGAAATTTGGTTGAAGTAAAACAGGGTCAAGGGGGAGGTGCCGACGATCGCAAGGCCCGAGACCATCATAAACGTTATAATGGTTTTGATCAGATACCGGGCCTTGCCCACAGGTTTTTCTTGAAGCCATGATAGCCGCGAAACCCCGAAAATAATCGACAATACCGACATAAAAGAAAGCTGAAACGCCACGGAAAAAAGGGAGGGCGGATGGACCATTAAAATAATCAGGGCCGCGATGCAGATCGTGTTGATAATATCCTGCTCGCGTTCCACCAGAAACGTCAGAAGAAACACGCACACCATGATAACGGCCCGCTGGGTGGATGGCGACATGCCGGCCAGGATTCCGTAGGCCACGACGGGAAAGAGAGAGAGCACGGCCGCTCCCTTTCGGGTCCAGGCCCTGTGGAGCAGCGGGTTGAATCGGGACAGGAGCCATTTGAACAAAAAAAAGGAAAACGAGGCCACAATGCCTACATGAAGCCCGGATATGGCCAGCAGATGACTGATTCCCGTCCGGCTAAAGGCGTTACGCAAGGGCGGGGTAATGCCCCGGCAATCCCCCAGAATCAAGGCGTGCAGGACAGCGCCGCTATCTCCGCTGACAGCCCGATTTATTTGAGCGGATATTTTTTTGCGGAGTGCGGTCAGGCGCGTGTTGATGCCGCCGGCCGTCAATGGCAGGATGGTCATTTTTTGGGATGACGTATAGGCATTGCCCCACACATTCTGAAACGCCATGAACCTGACATAATCAAATCCGCCGAAATTGTTGAAATTGGTAAATGCTTTGATTTTACTGGCAAAAGCTATCCGGTCGCCTGATTTGAGGCTTGTTGGGTTTCCGTAAACCAGGACCCGGAGTTTTCCGGCAGCCGCACGGGGCGATTTGTCGCTGTCCGACCGGGAAAGAGAAAGATGATCCAGAATGCAGACCGTCCGAATTTCCTGAATCGCCGGCTCCTGGGCAATGGTTCCGGAAATCCGCCAGAATTGGCCGTCATCGACCACATGCCGGATATGGTCGCGGGAAAAAGAGGATGTAATCCAGGGAGTGAGGGCAAAGGCGCCCAGGCAGAAAAAAAGAACAAGGGGTGTAAATCGCATGTTTTTGCGGCGAACAGCCGCAACGCAGAGGATGGCGAGGCATGATAGGAGCCCCGCCAAAGACGGCAGGGCCAGATCCGGCAGTTGAATGGCGCAGGCAATGCCACTGATAAAGGCGATGAGCAGAGGAATCAGGGGCCGGAAATAGACCGGATGATGAAACGCCTCGTCGGAATGAGGGATTCCTGTCTCTGCCATGGGCCGGGTGTCAGGATTTTTTGCCAGTGGGAACGCGTTTGATGGCCGCGCCCAGGCCGGCCAGTTTTTTTTCAAGGGATTCATAGCCCCGGTCCAGGTGATAGACCCGGCTGACGGTGGTGGTCCCAGTGGCCACCAGACCGGCCAGAATCAGCGAAGCGCTGGCCCGCAGGTCAGAAGCCATGACCGGCGCGCCGGAAAGTCCGGCAACGCCTTTGATCATGGCGTGGTTGCCGGATATAGTGATGTCCGCGCCCATGCGGCAGAGTTCACTCACATGGATGAAGCGGTTTTCAAATATATTTTCCGCGATCACGGAGAAACCGTCGGCCACCGACATGAGCACCATGAACTGGGCCTGCATGTCCGTGGGAAAACCGGGATAGGGCATGGTTTTCAAGTCAATGCTGTGAATGGG
>PCSG01000434.1:0-1083 GCA_002772195.1 Desulfobacterales bacterium CG23_combo_of_CG06-09_8_20_14_all_51_8
GTTCTTCGGATGGGCCTGTATTTTTTTCTCGTAGGCGGCGATGGCCTGGAAGATGCCCATTTCCTTTCTAAAAGCCGAAAACCGGCCCATAACGATAGGTCCTGTCGCCATGGCGTCGGCCATTTCTTCTTTGGATTGGAACATCGCTAACCGCATTATTTCAAGGGATACCCTTGCCTTGCCGTCGTCGGTAAGTTCCAGTTCATCCAGGCGTCCGCAGTTGATGCATTCAAACTCGCCGACAACGCAATGATCCTCATGATTATCGACAATCACATGCCGCGCGCGATAGATATTGACGTCGCCGCAATGCCGGCACCGCATCTCGATATCGATATAAGGTTTGATGGAACTGAAAACGTCCCCTTCCAGCAGGCTTTCGGTTATCTCCCGCGCATCCCGCTGTCTTTCATCATATGCCTTCAAGAGCAGCCGGATTTCCTCCGTGCTCCGACCCGCCAGCAAGGAGAGCTTTCCAAAGGCATCATCGATATCCGTCTGGCCTTTATGAAGTTTCGACCGGATGCGGTCCAGGCAGAACACGCAGCCCACTCGCTCACAGGCGTCCAACGCATCTTTTCGGTCCAATGCCATGAGAGCGTCAAAATTCTTTTCAAGGAACCGGGCCGCGCTTTCGCCGCCGATTTCGGAAATAATATCCAGCGCGATTTTCTGCTCTCTGGGATCTATTTTTTCAAAACATTCTGAAAAATAATCGATTGAGCGGTCGCCGAACCCGACGCATATATTAAACGCCTGCTCAAAATCTATATCAGAAATACTCCGGGACCATAAAAGCCGGGAAAGCGGCGGCAAAAGGGCCTCTTCATCCAGCCCGGCGACAACTCTGATAAGGTTGCCGGGTTCGCAAGACGATCCCTCCGAAAAAATTCCGTCAAGCGCCGCGGTCAGACAAGCAACCGTGGCGCCGCGGTCGGCTTGCCTGAAATAATCGATAAAATCGTCAATGCCAGTGAGTGTTCCGCCATTCAACGTCAGCAGAGCGCAGACCCGCGTCATTTCAAGCCCTTCCAACCGGGGTTTTTCAGCCAGCATGGCGGAAACAACACCGATCAACAAAAA
>PCSG01000434.1:1097-3935 GCA_002772195.1 Desulfobacterales bacterium CG23_combo_of_CG06-09_8_20_14_all_51_8
GACGCTGTTTTTTGTGATGCAGCGCATCGATGGACCGCTTATCCGCCAGGAGATGATCCCACAGAATTTGCGATTTCGGCGTCATAACACGGAATTCATCCGACGACAGAAAGGCATGGACGGATACATATGATCGCTTTCGGACATCCTGGATCATCTGGTCGATCTCTTTCAGCGGCGCCGTGGATTGATAAAGTTCGGGGATTTCCGAAAACAGAGGCGCCGGGATTTTATACAAATGATCCATGATCTGAAAAAATACAGCGTCCGAAAATTCCAGGATGTTCACCAGAGGCTCAAGGATATCCGCATATTCATCGTCCGATTCTTTGGCGGGCATCCGGCGGAGATAGGACTTGACGGCTTCTTCAAACCCGGGGAAGTCGTATCGTCGCATAATCGACAAGCGCAGGGTCATACACCACTCCGCCTCCGGATCGACGTGGGCTTTCTCCAATTTTTCGATCATGACGGCGGCGATGGATTTTTGACGATCATCCTCAAGATGGGGCAGCCCTGAACTCATTTCTCTCCATTTCTTTCCATTCTGGGCGAGGTCCCGGTCCTCCTTCAAAAAAGATTCAAAAAGATCCGCGGCTTGTTTCGGATCATTGCCGGCGATAATCCGTCCAATAGCGGCTTCATCCACGATGAAATCCGCTTTTTCCCATTTTTTAACGAGCCAGGGCATGGCCTTTCGGAATTTTTCCGGTGGAAGGATTTGGAACATTCGATTTTGTAAAAATGGATTTTCCGGGCCTTTGAGCAGGTCCGCCACGACGTCCTCCCCAAAAAGACGCGACTCCATTTCCTTGGCCCGGTCTTTATCCATTGTCCGTAAGCTTTTCAAGCGGGACAAGGCCCAATCGGCAATGACCGGTTCCGTCACATCCAGCGAAAGTTCATCAATCAGCATCTCCATGAGAATTCATTTTCCTTTCATTAGGCATTTAAACATCCATGGCCGGCAGGGCCAGAAGATCCATGAGCTCCTGCCGGGTAAAGGTTTTCAGGGCCGCTGGATCATCTTCTTTTACGGCATCCATCATGAGTTTTCGTTTGCGGTCGATGATGGTGGAAATTTTTTCCTCCAGGGTCCCTTCGGTGACCAGCTTGAACACCTGAACCCCCCGGGTCTGGCCGATGCGATGGACCCGGTCGGTGGCCTGGTCTTCTTTGGCCGCGTTCCACCAGCGGTCATAATGAATCACCACCGACCCGCCGATCAGATCAATGCCGCTGCCACCGGCCTTGAGACTGCCAACAAACACCCGGCAATCTCCCTCATTATTGAACCGGTCAATCTCCCGGCCCCGGTTTCGGGTCTTGCCGGTGATGCCCGCATACCCAATGCCCTTTTCCTTTAAATACGCTTCGATGATGTCAATCATTTTCACAAACTGGCTGAACACCACGATTTTCCGGTCATTTTCCAGACAGGCGTCCACCAGTTCCGCAAAAACCTGCCACTTGCCAGAATCCAGATGGTTTTTTCCCGGATGAACCCTTTCGCCCGTCACGGACGCCGGATGGTTGCAGATCTGTTTGAGCAGGGTCAAGAGAGCGAAAATATGCAGGTAGGGGATGGCCTGATCTTCCTGCTCCAGGACGGCCAGCAGTCCCGTGCGCCGGGTTGCCACCGCATCCCGGTAAAGCCGGACCTGGGTTTCCGTCAAACGGCAGTAGCGGATGTCTTCGATTTTTTCCGGAAGCTCGGAAAGAACCTTTGCCTTGGTGCGACGCAGGGTAAAGGGACCCGAGAGTTTCCGCAGTTCCCGGACCCTTTCCGATCCGGTGTTTTCATATCGCGCCAGAAAAAATGAATCCGAGCCCAGATACCCGGGAACCGCCAGATCCATCAGGGCTTTGAGGTCCATGAGCCGGTTTTCCACGGGCGTACCCGTGACCGCCACTTTCATGGCGGCAGAAAGCACCCGGGCCCCGGCATAAGTTTTGGTGGCAGTATTTTTCAGAGCCTGGGCCTCGTCAAAGGCGGCCACGCTGAAACGGACCTTTGCCAATCGCTCCGCGTCCCGCAACAGAATACCGTAAGAAGTGATGATCGCCGTCCCCGGTGCCAGGGCATCATCAAGCTCCCGATCCACGCCGTGATACACCACGGGCCGCAGGGCCGGGGCGAATTCCCGGATTTTCCGCTCCCAGTGGGAAATCACCGTGGTGGGACAAATCACCAGAAACGGGGCTTTTTCTGCTTTTTTTGTAAACAGCCACACCATGAGGCCCATGATCTGGTGGGTTTTGCCCAGGCCCATCTCGTCGCAGAGCAAGCCCCCCAGGCGGTTTTCAAATAGATACGCCAGCCATTCCACTCCGCGGTGCTGGTATTCCCGCAACTGGCCGGAAAGTCCGGAAAGCTCTTTGATGACGGTGGCCGGGGCCATGTGAAGGAGTCTGCGAAGAGTCTCTCCCGCATCCGACGCACCCCCCTCACCTCCGGATGTCTGAATGCTGAAATCCACATCCGGACCGGCAAATGCCTGAAGCCGCAGAATGTCGGCTCGGGACAATTTCAGGCGGATGGCGGATTTCGCCAATTGCGCCGCAATGGGATTTCCCGACCCGCCCAGAAGGGGCTCCAGGTCTACGGCCCGGGTGTCCACCCACCCGCCGGCCACGGGCAGATAACGCTTGCCGGAAAGCTTGGCCGAGTAAATATCGGCCAGCGAGACCACGGCGTTTTCACCGAACCCGTAATCCAGGGACAGCCAGCACCAGTCCCGCTCTTCAGCGGCCGGCGACAAAACAATCCGCCGGACTTGCCGGTGGATTCCCATTTCTTTCACCTTGTCATCAATAATATGGGGCGGGGAAAACAGC
>PCSG01000353.1 GCA_002772195.1 Desulfobacterales bacterium CG23_combo_of_CG06-09_8_20_14_all_51_8
AAAAATAATTTCAGGATATTATATGGCATATCCCGCCTCAATTGAGGGGGAAGATCCGTTATGATGACGTTCCCCAACTGCCCACCGGGTATGCGGGGATGATTGTGCTGGCGCTTATCCCTCCGTTGTGGCGCAAAATCATGGATCCGCGGGTTTTGAAATTTAGAAGAAAACAAAATAAGGAGGGGGAGGATGAAAAAAAGAATACCACAGATGGAAACGGCGCACAGTTCAACGCCGGATGATATTGCCATCCTGCCCCGGCGGCCGGAGTTTGATTTTTCAGGTGTCGGTAAATACTGGCTGAAAGATCCGTTTACTTCTCAATTTATGAACGCCGTTTCCATTGTGGTGCCCCACTCGGAAAGAACGGTCATCGATATTGTCCGAAAATACGCAGATAACATTTCCGATCCGAAACTGCTCAGGGACATGGACGCGCTGATCCGGCAGGAAGGCCGCCACACGCTGATGCATCTGCGATGCAATGATCTGCTGAAAAAATGCGGGTATCCGGCGATCCGTCCGTTTGAACGGTTTCATCAATTTTTTGTCGGGATATTGCGCAGGATTTCTCCGCCGGCGTGGGAACTGGCCATGCCGGCGGCGTTTGAACATTTTACATCCGCCATCAGCCGGGATTTTATTGTCAACCACACATTCTGGACGGGCGATCAGTCCAATGCCGCCATTGACTTCACCAACTGGCACGCGCTTGAAGAGCTGGAGCACCAGGCGGTTTGCTTTGATGTATTTGCGGCTTTGGAACGCCGGACCTGGCTGTTGACCCTGTCCCTGTTTTTTATATGGATGCCGGCGATGCTGGTGTCGGTCTATGGGATGCAGTTTTATTTTCTCTTAAAAGACGGGATATTGCTCAAACGCAAAAATTGGGGATCTTACCTGAAGTTCATTTTTCAATCCCTGCCGATGCTCACAAGAGGCGCGTTAAAATACGTTGATAAAGGGTTCCGGCCCTGGAACCCGAAAGATGTTCAAATTTATCAGGCACAGAAACGAAAGATACAACATGTCATTTCCTGACTTGGATGCAGATCAAACCATTTGCCACATTTAAATCGTCAGAGAAATCGCCGAAGAGCCGGATTACTGGAATGCCGATCACTCTTATCCCACCCTGGCGGAAGCCAACAAGTATGCAGCCGGTGTTCTGAAAAAAGCCCGGGCTCCGGAAAAGATTTTGAAATGGCTGGGGAAATATCATCGAAGGATGCGGGGATGAAAGACGATTTTCCGGTATCGGGTGGATGGGTGACGAACCCGGAAACGGCTATATCGGCAATGGTTTAACGAAATTCTTGTGAATCATGAATATATTGTGTAAACAAAGAGATAGATTCATAAAACGTGTTGGGGATCGTAAACATCCGGAGCGGCGGTTTAAGTAATCAAAGAACTTTCCGGGTGGTGGAGATGTGCAGAAACTTTTAAATCAATTGTTCGGCTGAGAAAAATTGAACATAGAGGAGAATTCCAATGGACTTGGTCACAAGGAACTTACTTGACTCATTCCGCGAAGAGTTTGGATTTTTAGAGGAAATGGAAGAACCCATCCTCTTTGAGCACTTTTGCAATTACTGTATTTGTTCCAAAGAATATCCAGACGATTTCGAGGTTGAAGATTTACATGTGGCTGGGGGTAATGACTTGCAGTTAGATGGTGTCGCAATCATTGTGAATGGCCTGCTTGTAGATGAAATTGAGCAAATTGATGATCTGTCAAACACGAACAAATATGTCGTGGCTGAATTAATTTTTGTTCAAGCCAAGACTGGCAGGAATTTTGAAGGATCTGAAATTTCGAACATGTTTTATGGCGTAAGGGATCTATTCGCTGCGAATCCCTCATTGCCAAGAAACGAAAGACTATCAGGCAAAGAGAAGCTACTGAGACATATATATACTAAAAGCCGACTGTTTCGCCATGGAAACCCGAAAATAAGGTTGTATTATGTTACTACCGGAAAATGGGAAAATGATGAAAAGCTTCAGGCTCGAATCAATACTGAGCTATCATCTCTGGAAGACCTCAATATATTTGCATCTCCCCCCTCCTTTGAGCCCGTCAATGCAAGAAGGTTGCAAGACTATTTCAAGCGCGCACAAAACATTTTGTCCAAAACAATTACATTTGCCAATAAGGTAACTCTTCCACCGATGGAGGGAATACGAGAAGCATATCTGGGTTATATTCCTGCCAAAGCATATGCAGAATTAATATCTGATGAAAATGGCGCACTTCTTAGAAGCATCTTTTATGACAATGTAAGAGATTTTCAAGGTGACAACCCAGTTAATTCTGAAATAGCAGAGACACTAAAAACTGGAAGTAGCGATGCATTCGTTATAATGAATAATGGAATAACTATTGTATCCGAAGATCTTACACCAACCGGCGATGTCTTTATGTTAACAGGTTTTCAAGTTGTAAATGGTTGCCAAACTAGTCATGTTCTATTCAACAACAGGGAAATATTAGGCGATAATGTTTTTATACCAATAAAATTAATTATCCGACCCACTGGGGTTCTGAAAAACCGAATAGTTAAAGCCACAAACAGGCAGACCGCTGTGAAAGAAGAGGAGCTTTCAGCTTTAACGGATTTTCAGAAATCACTTGAAGATTTCTATGCAGCGGTACCTGAGGAGCACAGGTTGTATTATGAACGGCGCTCACAACAATATCGTGGTGTCGCAGGTTTAGAAAAGATTCGTATTATCACAATTCCTATGCAAATCCGATCTTTCGCTTCAATGTTTCTGGATAGGCCGCACCAAGCCAGCAGGTATTACGGCACTCTCCTTAAAGATATTGAAAACCGCATTTTTTCCGAACGCCATAACCCGATTGCATATTATGTAAGTTCTTACACCTTCTTTAGAATAGAGTCGCTGATCCGCAGGCGCTATGTAGAAAATAAGTACAGACCGTTCAAATATCATCTACTCGGGATTATCAGAATGCAGGTCGGCGGTACTGCGATGCCCGAAATGAATTCCAATAAGTTCGAAAAATACTGCGAAAAACTTAAGGAAACTCTCTGGGATGAATCAAGTTGCTTGAAAGCTATAAAAGATTCTTGCAATCTTCTTGATACTATCCTTTTATCTAATTATGAGCGCGATAAAGCGAAAGATTCATCAATCCAAGGCCAAGCGAAAAAAGCATTTGAAGCCGAACAATTGGCTGTTGGCGGACTCGGTTCCCTCGCCGCAAAGCCATAGCGTTCGGCCACCAACCCGATAATTATGGAAATAAAAATTTTGCCCAAAATGATAGAATGTGAAATACTCTGAAAAGATTCCACAGCTAAGGCGGGTCCGTTATGTATCAATTTGAAAATACGATAGAAATTGACAAATCATTTATTTTAAAAGAAGACGAAGCGACTTATCATTCTCGCTGTTCAGGAGAGTTGCTGCACAGTCAAAAACGATATCACCTGATAGATCTTTACTGTGGTGCCGGCGGCATGTCGTTAGGATTTTCGGGGGTTTTCGGTCAACCGTTCCAATCTGTATGGGCAAACGACTTTAATCAATTTTGCGGTGCGACATATAACGAAAATTTCGGCCCTCATTGTGTTGTCGGAGACATTGTCGAAATACTGGAACAAGGAAAAATAGAGATACCAAAAGCGGATGTTGTTATTGGTGGTCCGCCGTGCCAAGGTTTCAGTCTCTTAAATAAAAATCGCGAAAATGACCCTCGCAAGGAATTATGGCGGCCATACTTAGAAGTTGTCGAACGGGCCGGGGCATCAATTTTTGTTATGGAGAATGTCCCCCAGTTACTTGGCACCTTCGAGCATGGTGAAATTGTCGAAGCGGCAAGGTCTCTCGGTTTTCAAGTCTGGCAGGACAAATTAATTGCTGCGGATTACGGGGTTCCTCAAACTCGTACCAGAGCTTTCATAATCGGTTGCAAA
>PCSG01000023.1:0-147 GCA_002772195.1 Desulfobacterales bacterium CG23_combo_of_CG06-09_8_20_14_all_51_8
ACGATATTGTCAAATTTAATACTTATACCATATTTGATATGGACAATAAAAACAAATCATGTTAATAAATTTTTTTCAAAATGCGCCTGTAGCTCAGCTGGATAGAGCAACGGACTTCTAATCCGTAGGCCGGGGGTCCGAGTCCCT
>PCSG01000023.1:154-3078 GCA_002772195.1 Desulfobacterales bacterium CG23_combo_of_CG06-09_8_20_14_all_51_8
CGCCATTTGGATCCGGGGGGCGGCTGTTTACGGCGGGTCCCTTTTTTTATCTTATTTTTTATCTGAGGACCCGGCCCAACTGAGGGAAAAAAAGATTGCGTTTGCCATCCCGGTCACGTTATTTGTTTTATATTTTGAACAAAACGCTTAACCGCTGAACGGAGGGTCCCCATGAGCTACACCCATTTGATTTTAGAAGTCAGCGACCACATCGCCACCATCACTATCAACCGCCCCGAATCGTTAAACGCCCTGAACACGGAAGTTTTAAATGAACTGTTTCAGGCCGCTGAATCCGTAGCGGCCGATGAAACCATCCGGGTTCTGATCCTGACCGGCACCGGTGAAAAAGCCTTTGTGGCCGGAGCGGATATCACGGAGCTGGCGGAGCTGAATCCCCTTCAGGCCAAATATTTTGTGGCCAACGGCCATAAAACCATGGCGGCCCTTCAGAACCTCGCTATCCCGGTGATTGCCGCCGTCAACGGATTCGCTCTGGGCGGCGGACTGGAACTGGCCCTTTCCTGCGATTTCATCTATGCTTCTGAAAATGCCAAATTCGGACTTCCGGAAATCACCCTGGGCCTGATCCCCGGATTCGGGGGCACCCAGCGACTGGCCCGCCTTATCGGAAAAAATCCGGCGAAAGAGATGATTTTCACGGGAAAAATGATTTCTGCGGCGGAAGGGGCGCGCTTAGGGTTTGTCAATCAGGTGGTCGCCCCGGAAGAACTGATGAACGCGGTCCGAAAAACCGCCGCCGCCATTGCGGCCAGAGGAAAGGTTTCGCTGAACATGGCCAAACAGGCCATCAATCAGGGAATGGATGTGGATCTGTCAACTGGTTGCAAAATAGAAATCGATGCTTTCGCCATCTGCATGGCCAGCGAGGACGCCCGGGAAGGCACCCGGGCCTTTCTGGAAAAGCGAAAACCGGATTTCAAGGGGAAGTTGAAAGCCTAAATTTTTTACTTGAAAGGAAAAAAGGATGATTTATAACATCGAATACGAAACCATGCCCCGGGAAGCCCTCGAGTCCATCCAGCTCAAACGGCTTCAGGCGGTGATTTCCCATGTCTACGCCGCCGTCCCGTTTTACCGGAAAAAGCTGGATGAGGCCGGGATTCTGCCTGGGGATATCAAAACCCTGAAGGATCTTCAGAGAATCCCCTTCACCACCAAGCAGGATCTGCGGGACAATTATCCGTTCGGCATGTTCGCCGTGCCCATGGCCAATGTGGTGCGCATTCATGCTTCCTCCGGCACCACCGGACAGCCCACGGTGGTAGGATATACGGCACGCGACATCAATACCTGGGCCGAGCTCATGGCCCGCGCCCTGTCCGCAGCCGGCGCCGGCCGCGGGGACATCATTCACAACGCTTATGGCTACGGATTGTTCACCGGCGGATTGGGCGTTCATTACGGCGCGGAAAAACTGGGGGCCTCGGTCATACCGGTTTCCGGCGGCAATACCAAGCGCCAGGCCATCATCATGCGGGACTTTAAGCCCACGATCCTGACCGCCACCCCGTCCTACACCCTCCATCTGGCGGAAGCCGCCGAGGAAATGGGGATTTCATAGAAAAACCTGCATTTTAAGGCAGGCGTTTTCGGCGCGGAACCCTGGTCGGAGGATATGCGGCAGGAAATCGAGAAAAAGCTGAACTTGGACGCCATTGATATCTACGGCTTAAGCGAAGTAATGGGACCCGGGGTTTCCGTTGAATGTCTGGAAGCCAAAAAAGGACTCCATATTTTTGAAGACCATTTTATTCCGGAAATCATCCATCCGAACACCGGCGAAGTGCTCCCCTATGGGGAGTCCGGCGAACTCGTGTTCACCACCATCACCAAAGAGGCCTTTCCCCTTCTCAGGTATCGGACCCGGGATATCACGACCTTAAATCCCGACCCCTGCATCTGCGGCCGGACCCTGGTACGAATGGACAAGGTCCGGGGAAGATCCGATGATATGCTCATCATCCGGGGGGTCAATGTATTCCCGTCCCAGATCGAGAGCGTTATCATGCAGACCAAAGGGGTGGAGCCCCATTACCAGCTCATCGTAGACAGAAAGGACAATCTGGACACCCTGACGGTGCGGGTGGAGATCAATGAAAAACTCTTTTCCGATGAAGTCAAAAAACTTCAGGAACTGGAAAACCGCATCTCCAAGGATATCAAGGAAACCTTAGGTGTATCGGCCAAAGTCCAGCTGGCGGAACCCAAGTCCATCGCCCGCAGCGAAGGCAAGGCAGCCCGGGTGATCGACAACCGCAAAATCTAATTGTTTTGGTAAAGGAGGAAATTCATGCAAGCCGAACAAATATCCATATTTATTGAAAACAAGGCAGGGCGGCTGTCGGATGTCACCGCTATTCTGGCGGAGGCCGGCATTAATATCCGGGCCCTTGCCGTTGCCGACACATCCGATTTCGGGGTTCTGAGACTGATTGTGGACAATAACGCGAAAGCGGATGCGGCCCTGAAAAACGCCGGTTTTACCGTCCGGAAAACCCGGGTGGTCGCCGTCAAGGTGGACGACACGCCCGGCGGACTTCACCGGATTCTCGAAGTGCTGAAAAACGCTGGCATCAACGTGGAATACATGTATGCCTTTATCCACCAGAGCGGCGACAAAGCCATCATGATATTTCGATTCGACCACACCGAAGAAGCGATCAAAATTTTAATGGAAAAAGGCATCACCGTCGTTGACGGGAAAACATTAAGCACCCTTTAGCGCCAAAGCTGGATGTTCCCGTTTTCAGCGTTTTTTTATTAATCCCCTTAAAGAAAGAAGGAGAAGACTTATGCGTTCAATCAACCGGTGCCATTCCATCATCAAAATTGTATTGATCCCCCTCATCATTTGCCTGACGGCCGCCTCTCCGGCGCTCTGCGAATCCGGGAAAACACCT
>PCSG01000023.1:3144-3286 GCA_002772195.1 Desulfobacterales bacterium CG23_combo_of_CG06-09_8_20_14_all_51_8
TCCATGGAAATGGTCGTTGAACAGATCAATGCCGCCGGCGGCATTGACGGGCATATGCTTGAAGCAGTCATCTATGACACGGAGGGAGATCCGTCAAAGGCGGTCATGAGCGCCAATAAACTCATCAATAAAGACAATGTCA
>PCSG01000023.1:3382-3872 GCA_002772195.1 Desulfobacterales bacterium CG23_combo_of_CG06-09_8_20_14_all_51_8
ATAAAATCGTCGAACCCATTGATCCCTGGATATTTAAAACCGCCCAGAGCGATATTCATGCGGTCGCCACCATTTATGCGACCCTGAAAGCGAAAAACATAAAGAAAATCAGTACGATCTCGGACGCCAATGCGTTCGGTGAAAGCGGCAAGGAACAGCTCATCGCCCAGGCGCCGGGTTTCGGGTTAACCATTTTAAAATCCGAAACATTCGGTTCCAAGGACACCGATATGACCGCTCAACTCACAAAAATCCGCCAGGATAATCCCGAAGCCATTGTCTGCTGGGGAACCAACCCCGGCCCGGCCGTGCTGGCCAAAAACATGGAGCAGCTCGGGCTCACAATCCCCCTGTACCAGAGCCATGGCGTGGCGTCCCCGAAATTTATTGAACTGGCCGGTTCCGCGGCCGAAGGCATCATGCTGCCCACCGGGAAAATTTTGGTCGCCTTGCTCCTGCCGGACACCGATCCTCAGAAAAAAGTGCTCCT
>PCSG01000438.1:0-222 GCA_002772195.1 Desulfobacterales bacterium CG23_combo_of_CG06-09_8_20_14_all_51_8
GGAATCCGACTTTTTACGGGCGCATCAAATTTGTAACCCCCCGGAAGATATATTGATATTAACATGATAATTTAATCATTGTCACCGATCATTTATCATTATAAGAAGTGGGATATTGATGCGACATGGCCGGGAATTGGGATTGATCCCCACGCCATTTTTTAACTCATCGGATCCTTTCAGAATTTGAACGATTAATCCAGATAATGGGCGGCGGGCTGT
>PCSG01000438.1:229-916 GCA_002772195.1 Desulfobacterales bacterium CG23_combo_of_CG06-09_8_20_14_all_51_8
GTGGTCAGAATGAACGTGTCGAGGTTCAGGATCAGAAGGACGAAGAAAAAAAAGATCTTGAAATCAGTAATTTAGTTCTGGATCCGGCAACGGGCCGGCAGAAATCAAGCAGCAGCAGAAGTCTTGTTCAATATGATCCCCTGCAACGGTATCTGGGCGAGATCAATCAATACCGGCTGCTGACCCGGGAAGAGGAAATTGAACTTGGCAGACGAATTACCGAAGAGGGAGATTCAGACGCCGCGTTTATTATGGCGACCTCCAATTTGCGGCTGGTGGTGAAAATCGCCCTGGAGTTTCAGCGGATCTGGATGCAGAACCTGCTGGATCTCATTCAGGAAGGCAATATCGGGCTGATGCATGCGGTGCAGAAATTCGATCCCTATAAAAATGTCAAGTTTTCTTATTATGCGTCTTTCTGGATCAAGGCGTATATCCTGAAATTCATCATGGACAACTGGCGGCTGGTGAAAATCGGCACGACCCAGGGACAGCGCAAGCTTTTTTTCAAGCTCAAAAAAGAAAAACAGAAACTCATTGATGAAGGGTTTATCCCGCATACCCAGCTGTTGTCGGACCGGCTGGGCGTTTCAGAGCGGGAAGTCATGGAAATGGACCAGCGTCTGGACGGATGGGACCTTTCCCTGGATGCGCCCCTGAAAGAAGATTCGGATACGCAACGCGGCG
>PCSG01000438.1:945-3787 GCA_002772195.1 Desulfobacterales bacterium CG23_combo_of_CG06-09_8_20_14_all_51_8
GAAAGTCAGATGGCGAAAAAGGAAATTGAAACTCTCTTGCAGGAAAACGTGGCCATATTCAGGAAACAGCTCGATGAACGGGAGCTGGAGATATTCGACAACCGGATATTTACCGACGCCCCTTTGACATTGCAGGATATCGGTGACAAGTATAATATTTCACGGGAACGGGTGCGTCAGCTTGAAAAAAACATCATCAAAAAAATGAAAGCGTTTTTCAAGGAAGGGATCCCGGACTTTGATTTGTATAAATAAAAAATATGAAAATACGGATGGCTTGAGTCATGATGGAAAAAATGAAAAATAGGATTGGGTTTTTACCTGTTTTAATTGGGTTGATATTGCTGCTCGCGGGCTGCGGGCTCATGAAAATGAAAACGACGGCACCGGACCAAAGTGCTGGGGATATAGAAACTGCTCCTGCGGCCCAAGGCGATGAAGATAGCGGCAGGGTCAACAGTTATTATCTATATATGGAATCGGAGATTGCAAAATCCCGGGGCAATCTGGATGGGGCCGTTGAGTTGATGAAAATGGCCATCGAAAGGGACCCGGAATCTTTGTTTCTGAAAAAAGAGCTGGCGGTTTTATACCTCCACAAGGAGGATAATGAAAAGGCCCTGGCCGTGGTGGCGGAAATTCTTGAAAAAAACCCGGAATCCGTGGATGCCCTGGTAATGTATGCCACCATCCAAAAAACGGTTGACAAGGATGCGGATGTCAAGCCCCTCTATGAAAAAGTGCTCGCCCGTGATCCGGAACGCCAAAATATTTATCAGATTCTGGGCAAAATGTATTTTTCCGAAGGAGACATGGATAACGCGTTCCGGATTTTTGAGAGCATGCTTGAGCGGTTTCCCGATGATTATATCGGGTATTATTATATCGGCGAAATTCATGGGGTCAAAGGCAACTATGATGCGGCGGAAACTGCATTTTTAAAAGCGCTTGAACTTGCTCCGACTCTGGATGAGGCCCGTTTGGAACTGGTGAAGACGTATCGTCTGACCGAACAAGAGGATAAGGTCAGAGAAATGTATGAGCAGATCCTTGACCGGAATCCGGACAATATTATTCCGGTCATCGAGCTTTCGATTTTATATCGGAAAACCAGCCGGGAAAAATCCAGCGCCCTTTTAAAGGGATTGGGGGAACGCAGTTTAAGCGATGCCAATGTGGTAGGCTCTGTCCTGCAATATCTGGTGCTTCAGAAGCGAATGGACGATGCCGCTACCGTTATCGAAGGCATGGCTAAGGGCGCGCCGTCAAGCCCGGAGATTTTTTACGCCGCCGCCATCGTGTATTTTGAAAAAGGCCAGATGGACCGGGCCATGGAAAATTTCAGATCGGTTCCCCCCGATTCCCGGTTTTACAAAAATGCTCTGATGCACATGGCCATCATTTATTTCAAGCAAAAGGAATTTGATGCGGGCATCGCATTGCTGGAGAAGGCCATGCCCTCCCTTGAAGCATCGGACAAGCTGGAATTGATTCCCTATCTGAGTTCTTTTTACAAGGAAAAAGGCATGACCGAGGCATCCATGCGGCTGATCACCGAAGGGCTGGAAGGCGATCCGGAAAATACGGACCTGTTGTTTGAACTGGGGGTTCTTTATGACCGTCAGAAAAATACGGATCGGGCCCTTGAGCAGATGCAAGCTATTGTGAAGCTTGATCCGGAGCACGCGGACGCCCTCAATTACATCGGTTATTCCTATGCGGACAAAGGCATCCGGCTGGATGAAGCGGAAACCATGATCAAAAAGGCCCTGGCCTTGAAACCAGACAATGGATATATCATCGACAGTCTCGGCTGGGTCTATTTTCAGAAGGGTCGTCTGGACGAGGCCCTGGCGGAACTTCAGCGGGCCGTGGCTCTGATTCCCGACGACCCGGTGGTTTTAGAACACTTAGGGGATATTTACGCCAAGCGCAATGATCCGATCAGCGCCCGCAAATACTATGAACAGGCACTGGCTGCCCCGGAAGCGGATCAGGAAAAATTGCGGAAAAAAATCGAAGCCCTGAATTCAGGGGGAAATGCCGGGCCATGACGGCGTCGTGGAGCAGACTTGTTTTTATGGCGGCCCTTTTGCTGGTGGCGGCCTGCCGGCCCATGATCCGGCAAGACGCCCGGATCGTTTTTTCCGATGCCCCGCCGGCTGTGGAAGCATTGATTTCCGCCATCAATCGGCAAAATGACGCCGTGTCGCCATTTAAGGGGATCGGACAGATCAGCATCCGGGATTCATCTGCAGTTCAGACTTCCCGGGCCGCCTGGGCTGGCTCACCGGACGGCCGGCTGCGAATTGAATTTCTGGGACTTCCCGGCCAGCCGGCGGCAAAACTGATATTTGATGGGAGGCTTCTGTATGTTGAGTCTGTCACCGAACCGGAGTCGTACCGGAAATCCGTCGCTGATCCGGACCTGAAACCAATCACCGGCGTGTCCATCAAAGCGGGGGAGGTGATCACCTGTCTGGCCGGCGGCATTCCGATCTATGAGCATGACGCGGTGTTTTTAGAACCGGCGTCTGAGGAAAACCGGCAAGCGCTGGTGTTTAATCAATCATGGCGCGGCGTGGTTGAAAAAATATTTTTTAATGGGCTCGTGATTGAAAAAGTCGAAATATGGGAATGGGGGACACTCGTCTATCAGGCGGCGCTGAAAGATATCAGAGAGGTCAATGGTCGCCTGATTCCATTTCATTTGGTTATCACCGATGCGGACAACCGGGGCTTTGAGTTTAGAATCGACCGCTGCTGGACGGATATCGGCGTGTCTCCCGAAATTTTTAAAATCCCGCTCGGAGACTGAGGCGAAGGTCTTCAGGATACCGGG
>PCSG01000312.1 GCA_002772195.1 Desulfobacterales bacterium CG23_combo_of_CG06-09_8_20_14_all_51_8
CGGGACCAGGTGCATCTGGCCATCCGGGACGCGGACGCCGTCATTCTTCTGCTGGACGGCAAACACGGCGTTTCCCCGTTTGACAGCGAACTGATCAAAATCCTGCGGGCGCTGACGTGTCCGGTTTTTTATGTGGTCAATAAAATCGACGGGTATGAAAAAGAAGACCATGTCCCGGAATTTTATCGGCTGGGCCTCGAAACCCTGTACCCGGTGTCTGCGGAACACGGCTATGGTGTCCCTGATTTACTGGACGCACTGGTCCCTGCCCTGGCTGCCTCCCCTCCGGAAGAAGAGGCCAACGACTTCATTAAAATCGCCATCATCGGCCGGCCCAATGTCGGAAAATCCTCCCTGACCAACCGAATCTTAGGAGAAGACCGGGTCATTGTCTCTGATATTCCCGGCACTACCCGGGATTCCATTGACACCTTCTGCGAAATAGGCGGCCGGAAGTATCTGCTCATCGATACGGCCGGCATCCGCCGGAAAAAGCAGGTCTCTGATAAAATTGAAAAAATTTGCATCATCAAAGCCTTAAAAAGCATTGAACGATGCGACATTGCCCTCATTGTCATGGATGCCGCAGACGGCGTCACCGATCAGGACGTCAAAATCGCGGGCTACGCCTATGAACGGGGCTGCGGCTGTATTTTTCTGCTCAATAAATGGGATATCGTGGAAAAAGAGGACGACACCCTGAAAAAATTTACGGAAAAAATAAGATCAGAGGCCAAATTCTTAAGCTTTGCCCCGGTGCTTCCGATTTCCGCCCTCACCGGCAAACGGGTGCCGAAAATTTTTGATCTGATCAACACGGTCTACGACCAATTCACCACCCGTATCGGCACCGGCCCCTTGAATAAAATTTTCGAACACGCCACCACCAAAACCGAGCCCTCCATGCATCAGGGCTGGCGCCTGAAATTTTTCTACGCCACCCAGATCTCTGTTAAACCCCCGACCTTTATCAATTTTGTTAATTTCCCCGAAGGGATTCACTTTTCCTACGAGCGGTATCTGATCAACCAGATCCGGCAGGAAGCCGGCCTTGACAAAACCCCGATCCGCCTTTTTTTCCGCAAACGCAATGCCCCCGAGGGCAGAACCGCCTTCAAACCCAGAGTCCTTGATAAACTCCGGAAAAAAAGATCCCGGGCCTAGCATCTTCCCCCGCCATGGACAAGTGTCCATGGAATGGTAAAAGGACCCCGTGACCGGCGACAAGCACGACCAACATACCCCGGACCTATTTGCCTTTCAGGCCCGGAAAGCTTCCGAAGGCTCCCGGCCCCTGGCCGACCGAATGCGGCCACGTCGTCTGGATCAGTTTATCGGCCAGGAAAAGGCTGTGGGACCGGGTTCCCTGATCGCATCGGCCATGGAAAACGATCGCATCTTTTCCATGATCCTCTGGGGGCCGCCGGGATGCGGCAAAACCACCCTGGCCCGGATTATTGCTGACCAGACCCGGTGCCACTTCGCCCATTTTTCCGCAGTGCTTTCGGGAGTGAAAGATATCCGCAACGTGATTGACGTCGCGCGGGAAAAGCGGAATTTTCATGGCTTGCGGACCATTCTTTTTGTGGATGAAATTCACCGGTTCAACAAAGCCCAGCAGGATGCGTTTCTCCACCATGTGGAATCCGGCCTGATCACCCTCATCGGGGCCACCACGGAAAACCCCTCGTTTGAGGTCATCCCGGCCCTGCTGTCCCGTTGTCAGGTCGTTACCCTGTCCGCCATAACGGAGCCGGATATGCTTATTTTGCTGAAACGGGCGCTTTCGGACACCGAAAACGGACTGGGGGGGCTGGGCCTGGATTATACTGACGATGCGCTTGCCCATATCGCAGCACTTTCCGACGGAGACGCCCGGGCCGCATTGAACATTCTTGAAATTTCAGCCGTTCATCTTGCCCCGAAAGCCATCGCAGATTCTTCAAAAACGGAAATCAACCTGGAAGACGTGGAAACCGCGCTTCAGCGAAAAGCCTTGTCCTATGACAAATCCGGCGAGGAGCATTATAACCTGATCTCCGCGTTTCATAAAAGCCTGCGGGGCAGTGATCCGGATGCGGCCCTCTACTGGCTGGGACGGATGCTCGCCTCCGGCGAGAATCCCCTGTACGTGGCCCGGCGCATGGTGCGGTTTGCATCCGAAGACGTGGGCAATGCCGATCCCGCCGCCTTAACCATCACCATGGCGGCCATGGAATCCTACCGGTTTCTGGGTTCCCCGGAAGGCGATCTTGCTCTCGCCCAGGCTGCGGCTTATCTTGCCACAGCCCCGAAAAGCAACAGCATCTATACGGCATACGGCCAGGTGCTTCAGACCATCCGCCAGACCGGCACCCTGCCCGTGCCCCTGCATATCCGCAATGCGCCCACAAAGCTGATGAAAGACCTGGGATACGGCAAAGACTATAAATACGCCCATGATTACAAGGACGCGTTTGTTCCCCAGGACCACCTGCCGGAAAAGCTGCAAAACCGGATTTTCTACACCCCCACCTCCAGGGGTTATGAAAAAACCATCAAAGAGCGGCTGGACCGATGGCGGGCGTTGCGGAAATCGGAAGATCAAAATGCGTAGGCCGGATTAGTGCGGCAATAGACGCTCATGAACCCGCAACCCGTTTTCACGTAATCCGGCATTTCTGCCAAAATGCAAACCAGTTTGACTTTTTACAATAAACGTTATACTTTTAACTAAAAAGTTGAACGATTACTTATAAAGGAGAGGCGCATGGAAACTGTAAAAGTTTTAGGCAAAGGGCAAATCGTTATTCCTGCGGCAATCCGGAAAAAGTATCGGATAGAGCCCGGGATGGCCCTTCAGATATTTGAATATGGCAATGTCATCTTTCTTTCCCCGCCTTCCGAGGATCCGGTGCAAAGTGCGATGGGCTGTCTTTCCGGACAGCCTTCCCTTTCGGCGGAACTGCTTGAAGACCGGAAAAAGGACAGCAAGCAATGAGCGGGTATCTGTTTGACAGCCATGCGCTGTTGGCTTTCTTTCAAAATGAACCGGGTGCTGAAATCGTCGCCAAAATCATGCGCAGCAGCATGGAACAAGACCTCGACCGGCTCATCTGCATGATCAATGCCGGTGAAATCCTGTATTTGACCAAAAGACGCTTTGGCGACGCCAAAAAGCTGGAAATATTGTCCCGGATTCACCAGTTGGGTTTCAAGCTGCTTTCGGTAACGGATGCCATCGTATTTCAAGCGGCGGAGTATAAGGCCCAATACGCGATGTCCTATGCCGACTGTTTTGCGCTGGCCTGCTCAATTGAAAATTCGGCGGTGCTGATAACCGGTGATCCGGAGTTTCAGGCTGTTTCTCATCTCGTTAAAATCGATTGGATACGCTGACGCCAAGGACAAATCTCCGGACTTAAATTGCGAATTTTAATAACGATCGGGCCAGGGAGTTTTCCGCAGCGCAGGGCTGCGTTCTGCGTACTTTCCTTGCCCATCAAGAAAAGTAAAAGAGAAAAAGTCGATTAATTATATAAACTGTCCCCGGAATTCCCGGAATTCCCGGAATTCATACTGGTCAGGTCTTGCATAAAAGGGTTCCTTTTTCAGTCAAACGAGGATGTAATGGAAATAAATCTTTTTTGCCGCAGAAGGACGCAGACAAACGCGGACATGAAATTTTTATCTGCGTGCGTCCGCGTGGGTCTGCGGCTGATTTTAATCTTGATTTATCCCTATCACGATATTGCCTTAAAAAAAAGCATAACTTCCGGGGAGTTGATGTATAGGGGAGTTCCGGGACGGGCCGCGGCAGTGTTTCCCACCCGCTGAAAGGCTTGCCAAAGCCGCCATGGCGTGATAATAAACCTGAATTATTTGAAAAATAAAGTATTCAGGAGAC
>PCSG01000461.1:0-1635 GCA_002772195.1 Desulfobacterales bacterium CG23_combo_of_CG06-09_8_20_14_all_51_8
AAGCGGACTGCGGTCATGATGCGTTTCTCCTGCCAAATGAGAGACTGGTGCAGATGATTAAAGGATTTATCGGACGGGCGTATGCTGAAATCAGAAAATAATCATCTCCGGTTTGATCTTTCTGTGATCGCTTCCTGGATCGTGAAAAATTCCAGAGTGCTGGATCTGGGGTGCGGGGAGGGGGAACTGCTGACGTATCTTCAAACCCACAAACAGGTTATCGGCTCCGGGATCGACAATAAGGAAGCAAATGTTTTAAAATGTATTGAAAAAGGCCTTTCCGTTATCCAGGGCGACATCAATAGCGAAGTCGAGGATTATCCGGATTTTGCCTTTGATTACGTTATCCTGAGCCAGACATTGCAGCAAGTTTATGCGCCCTCCGAACTTATCCGGTCGCTCCTCCAAATCGGCAAAAAGGTCATCGTCAGTTTCCCCAACTTCAGCCACTGGCGGGCCCGGCTTCAGCTTCTTTTCACAGGATATGCGCCGGTAACCGCGCAGTTGCCGTATGAGTGGTACAACACGCCCAATATCCGGGTTATTACCTTAAAGGATTTTAGAAAATACGCGAAAAAAATCGGTTTTGGCATTATCAAGCAGGCGGCAATTGCAACCGAACGGGAGGAGTCTCAGGGGAAAATCGTCCGGTTTTTTCCGGACCTGCTGGCTTCCTATGGTATTTTTCTGATCGGAAACCAAAATACAAAAGTTGGGCTTGATCATCGTTTCGGCCATTAATGGCGATGCCTCAATATCATTCTTCACGTAGGAGCGGGCCATGCCCGCGATTATTTCCGCAATCGCGGGCATGGCCCGCTCCTACGGCCGAAAGGATGATCAAGCCCCAAAAGTTAAAGTTTAGCAATGGGAAAATTGCGGCTTTTGCAGTCTCTTGATCCGCTCACGCCATATATAAAGGACAAATCCATGTCTCAACTGCAAAAAAGCGAAGATGCTTCCGTTGCCCGCATTTTTATCATCATTGGCGTGGTCTGGACCATCGTCATCTCAGGATTTTTCGCGCGGGAAATCCGCGAAAGCCAGAATTATACCAATAATCTGGCCCTGCACCAGGGCCGGTCATTTTTTCAGGAAATCACCACCACCCGATCATGGAATGCGCTTCACGGCGGGGTGTATGTTCCGGTTTCCGAATCAGTCCAGCCCAATCCCTATCTGGATGTGCCGGACCGGGATATTGTCACCGTTGACGGCCGAAAACTCACCAAAATCAACCCCGCGTTTATGACCCGCCAAATTGCGGACTTGGCTGCGGAAAAAGATTTCGTCTGGTTTCACCTCACCAGCGAAAAACCCATCCGGCCTGGAAACGAGCCGGATGCCTGGGAACGCAAAGCGTTGCAGCGTTTTGAAGCAGGCGATCCGGAGTATTTTGATCTTTTGGATTCAAAAAATGGAGAACCGAATTTTCGGTACATGGCACCGCTCCGGGTTGACCGGGAATGCCTGAAATGCCATGCGAAACAGGGATATAAGGAAGGGGATCTTCGGGGCGGTATCAGCGTGACCATGAAAGCCGGGCCTTTACTCCGGATTCAAGATCGGCATTTTCAAATTGAGATGCAAACCAGTTTAATTATATGGATTTTTGGGATTTTCGGAATCATTGCC
>PCSG01000461.1:1643-3310 GCA_002772195.1 Desulfobacterales bacterium CG23_combo_of_CG06-09_8_20_14_all_51_8
TCGGACGAAAAAAGCAGCGCAGGACAGAAAAAAAACTATCGATGAGCTTCAGCACGCCCTGTCCCAAGTCAAACAGCTCAGTGGCCTGCTTCCCATCTGCGCGTCCTGCAAAAAAATTCGGGATGACAAGGGATACTGGAACCATTTAACGTTTAACAATGAATTACAGGAGGTATTTTGTGATGACCAATCCAAAGATTAGAGCGATTTTTCTATTTATTCTTATTCTTGCGTTTGGTGTTCTGATTTTCGGGGGGTATCTGATCAACAAATCCAAACCGCCCATTCCCGAAAAGATTGTTGGGCCATCAGGACAAACAATCCTCACCGCCAAAGACATCATTGACGGGCAAAATTATTATTTCAGCCGCGGCGGCCAGCACATCGGCACCATATGGGGCCACGGCTCTTATCTCGCGCCGGACTGGTCCGCGGATTTTCTGCACCGGATGGGTCTCTATCTGGCGGCCCGCCATCATGGTCTTTCCGCAGCAGCGGCACGGGATTTTACACAGGCTGATTTTGAGAACTTTGAGAGACAGGAGCAGGCCCGATTAACAGACCTTGTTCAGGATGAAATCAAAACCAACCGGTATGACGCCCAGGGCAAGACGCTGCAATTGACGCAGTACCAGACGGAAGCGTTGGAAGCGTTGACGGGATATTACACAAAATTGTTTCAGAATGGCAATGACCGAATGGGCCTTCAGCCCGGGATTGTTCGTTCCGGCGAAGAGGGACGCCTTGTCACCGGATTTTTTTCCTGGCTGGCCTGGTCTGCGGGCACAAAGCGGATAGGTGCGGACTACACCTACACCACCAACTGGCCCTATGATCCTCTGGTGGGCAATCACCCCCTGCCGGATACCTTGATATGGTCCATTGTGAGTGTAATCCTTCTGATTTTCGGAATCGCGGCATCTGTTTTTGTTTATATGCGATATATCGGCAAGGATGACTACACCATCAATGTGTCGCATGATTTTCCGGAACCTAGTCCAACCCCCAGCCAGAAGGCAACTATGCTTTACTTTCTGATAGCCATCGGATTGTTCCTCCTCCAAATCCTCATGGGCGCCGTCACCGCGCATTATACGGTGGAGGGAACCGGGTTTTATGGAATCTCACTGGCCAATATCCTGCCGTATGCCGCAGTTCGAACCTGGCATCTTCAATTGGGTGTTTTCTTTATTGCCACCTGTTTTCTGGCGGCAGGTCTGTTTATCGGCCCTTTTGTCGGCAAAGAGCCCAAATATCAAGGCGCGTTGGTGATGATTTTGCTGGGAGCGGTGGTGGTGGTTGTTCTCGGCGCTATGGGGGGGACCTGGCTGTCGGTGGCCGGTTTTTTCGAAGACCAGGGCTTTTATTTCGGCCATCAGGGGTATGAATATATCGAATTGGGCCGAGTTTGGCAATTGCTGCTGATCGCCGGAATGATCATTTGGCTGGCGCTTGTCTTACGCGCTATTTTGCCGGCGCTTCGCGATGAAAAGGACAGCGGCGGATTGACCCATATGCTCCTCTACAGCGCCATCGCTATTCCGCTGTTCTACATGGCCGGCCTGATGTATGGCAAAGGCAGCCATCTTTCTGATGCGGAATACTGGCGGTGGTGGGTGGTGCATCTGTGGGTGGAAGGTTTCTTTGAAGTCTTCGCGACGGTGGTG
>PCSG01000461.1:3324-6678 GCA_002772195.1 Desulfobacterales bacterium CG23_combo_of_CG06-09_8_20_14_all_51_8
TTCACGGTGTTTCTCTATCTCGGCAGCGGCGTTATCGGAACGTTTCACCACCTTTATTGGGTAGGGACCCCGACGGCGATTATTGCGCTGGGCGCCGTGTTTTCCGCACTGGAAGTTGTCCCGCTCTCCCTGCTGGGTTTTGAGGTGGCGCACAATTTGAAGGTGATTGAGGCCGGTGGAACGGAATATGCCTACAAATGGCTGATTTATTTCTTTATTTCCGTGTCTTTCTGGAATCTGGTAGGGGCCGGTGTGTTCGGGTTCCTGATCAATCCACCCATTGTTCTCTATTATGCCCAGGGAATCAATACCACGCCGATTCACTCTCATGCGGCCCTTTTTGGCGTCTATGGGTTGCTCGCCATCTCTCTGCTGCTTTTTTCAGTGCGTCATATTGTCACCAGGGCTTCCTGGTCGGATGGGCTGCTCAAATGGAGCTTCTGGGGGCTGAACGGCGGGCTGGTGAGCATGATGATATTTAGCCTGATTCCATCCGGATTTTATCAGTTCTATTACGCTGTTAAATATGGCCTGTGGTTTGCCCGCAGCCCGGAAATCGCATCCGGGCCGGTTATTCGTGCATTTAGTTGGGCAAGGCTGGCCCCGGATGTTATATTTTCAACCGGGGCCATGCTTCTGTTTTTGTTTCTGCTTCGCGCTATATGGATGACGTTTATTAGCAAACCGATACGTAGTGGGGAGCACTTCCGACAGCGTAAACACTCATGATCGGATCAATCACCCATTTTACTTAACCGTTGGTGGCGTTTTTTCCGGATTCTGCGTGCTGCCGGTGGCGGCAGGATAATCTACAGCTTTATAGGCCTTCCGATTATGGGAAATCATGTCATTGGCTTCTTCCATAAAGTTATTATACCGCTTTTTGCATTCATAAAACCCGTGCCACCACGTATAATCCGGCGCCATCATGGCCGTCCCCATTCTCGCCCGGCGGCCTTCATGATGCCAGAGCTCATAAAATTCGACTTCCATTTGCTCATCAAACATCCGGGTGGGGTCCAAGAGTCCTTTTTCATTGAGCAGATCAAACATTTTTTTGGCTGGTGCATAATAGAGGGTATTGTATTGATCAACCGCCTGGTCAAGCTGGGCAAAATGGCCGTCAATCCATACCTTGCCGTGGCACTGGGCGCAGACGGTTTTCATCTTTTCCCGTTCGGCTTCAAAATTGGTTTTGGCTGGCAGGGGTTTAAACTCCGAAGGCCGGATGGTCAATGGGGCCTGAAGTTCCCACGCCAGTCTTTCCGTGACATCATGAGAGGTTTTCACCGGCCCCGCGCCGGACATATGGCAGGAAGCGCAGGTGGGCCCCCGGAAATCCACCCCGGCGGTCCATGTCCCCGGCGCAGCGTCCCAGTTGTATTTATCGCCAAACGCACGATAAATATCGCCGTGTTTGGATTCCGTATATATCTCAATTTGGGGATGATCCGGCCCCAGGTGGCACTGGCCGCAGGCTTCGGGTCTTCGTGCTTCCATAACGGAAAACCGATGCCGGGTATGACAACTGGTGCAGCTCCCCTTGCTGCCGTCCAAATTCACCCTTCCCACCCCCGCGTTCGGCCAGGTATCCGGCGTCATTTTGCCGTCTTTGACTTTCAATACCGTGCCGTGGCAGTGATAGCAGCCTCCCGTGCGTTCAACATCGCTGGTCATGCCGAGTTTCAGCCAGGGATCGATCTGCCAGATGATATCATTGGTGTTGGCATGTTTGCTGATGGAATATTGTTTGGTTTCATCCGGGTGACACCGGGAACAGTCCTTGGGCGTCACAACGGCAGAGATGGGGACTTTAAATTCCGGGCGGCCGTATGGATTATCGGATTTCTCGTATTGCTTGTAATGTTCCTTGCTCACATCCGGATCGAATTCTTCCGCCAGATGGCAATCAATGCAGGTGATATTGGCGTTGGCATGACGGCTGTTCGCCCAGTCGGAAAATATCGCAGGATGGGCCTGTTTATGACACTGGATGCACGCGATCCCGGCGGGCGAAATGCTTCGTTCAATTCTGAATTCTTTCTGTTTGGACATGTCGTCCCCGGTCTGGGCCAGAGCCGGGCTGCATAGCAGCGCCATCCCCACCAGCACCGAAGAGATCGCAAACAAATATTTCATCAGATTCCTCCTTTAATATGATTTATTTTGTTTATATCGATAGATCGGCGTTACGTTGTGAACCAGGTCGCGATGGCAGTCCACAAATTTTTTTTCCATGCCCGGAAGCGGATACACTACCGTCCGGTGGGCCAGCATGGCGCCCCGTTTGTCCGGTATGTACAGCAGGTTCCTGTGGCATTTCATGCACTGGGCATTGTTAAAAGACCGGTACGCCTTTTCCCGCTGCTCGGCATGATCGTATTCATCCTGAGTAAAATGCGCGAGAATATCCTTGGCGCCGTGAAGGGTTTTTGTATAGAAAAAATTAACCGTGTCATGCGGTGCCGGAAGATGGCAGTCCATGCAGTCGGCCACAAACCCCTGGGCATTGTTGACATGGGTGGATGTTTTCCAGGTATTGTAGGCGAACTGAATTTCATGGCAGGAAGAACAGAACTGGGGCGTCGATGTACGCACCATGGTGTAATACATCATGGAAAATATCGGAAACCCCAAAATTATCCCAAAAAAAATCAGCAGGAGGCCTTTTATCATCGGTCGGTTCTTCATGATCCCCAGTAGGTGCTAAAAATAAACATTAAAATCGGCTGGATGTAAATTTTTATAATAAAAGAAAAGGTTTATGTCAATGCGTGTTTTTGAAGATGAAAAGCTTTACCGGTAAAATTCAGGAAATGCGCGCTTTAGCAGACGTGAAAATATTTTTGAGGTTGAATTTTCTGATTAAATGACCATATTGTTAAATAAGCGTTTTGTGGCGGCAGTATAAAATTACCCTGAACGGATAAGGAGTCAGGCCATGTGGGAATATACGGATAAAGTCAAAGATCATTTCATCAATCCCCGAAACGTCGGGGAAGTAGAAAACCCGGACGGCGTGGGCGAAGTCGGGTCCATGGCGTGCGGGGACGCCCTGAAACTGTCATTTAAGCTTGATGAAAACAAGCGGATCAAGGAGGCCAAATTCCAGACCTTCGGCTGCGCCAGCGCCATTGCCTCGTCTTCGGCCCTTACGGAGATGCTCATCGGCAAAACCATTGAAGAAGCGCAAAAAATCACCAACGATGACATTGCGGAATATCTCGGGGGCCTGCCAAAAGAAAAAATGCACTGTTCCGTGCTGGGCCGGGATGCCCTTGAAAAAGCCATTTACTGCTACCGGGGCCAGGGGGAAAAGGAAGTCGACGGCAATATTGTCTGCGAATGTTTCGG
>PCSG01000461.1:6700-7182 GCA_002772195.1 Desulfobacterales bacterium CG23_combo_of_CG06-09_8_20_14_all_51_8
CGCGCCATCCGGGAAAACCATCTCAAAACCATTGAAGATGTGACCCATTACACAAAAGCAGGCGGCGGGTGCGAGAAATGTCATGACACCATTCAACAGATTATTGATGCGGTCTATCATACCGTCACGGACGCCGTACCCGCAAAGAAAATGCTCACCAATATTCAGAAAATCCGGCTGATTGAAGAAACCCTGGAGCGGGAGATTAAACCGGCCCTGCAAAAAGACGGGGGCAATATCGAGTTGATTGATGTGGAGGGCGATCATGTGAAAGTCCAGCTCATCGGCACCTGCGCCACCTGCAAGGCATCCCAGTTGACGCTCAAGAATTACGTGGAAACCAGGCTTCAGGAAATGGTATCGCCGGATCTGATGGTTGAGGAGGTGAAATAATGGATATCATTTATATGGATAATAACGCCACCACCCGGATTGATCCCAGGGTTCTTGACGCCATGATGCCGTATTTAACCGAATTTTAT
>PCSG01000279.1:0-3932 GCA_002772195.1 Desulfobacterales bacterium CG23_combo_of_CG06-09_8_20_14_all_51_8
TCCGCAGACCCGGACGCTCCGGTGAGACTTATGTCCGGAGACACCCAGCCCATGAATATGGAGGAACTCAAAACAGCGCGACTAAAGCCAACCGGCTTTCCCGAAAAACTGCGTGACTGGTTCAAGGCAACGGTGAAAGTTTTTTTTTCCACCCGATGAAATTGATCTGATACGGATAAAATGATTAATATTCCAAATTATGAAATCGGAAAACTGGCCGGACGCGGCGGCGTGGCGGAAGTGTATCTGGCCCGTCACAAGCTCTTAGACCGGACCGTTGCCATCAAACTCATTTGTCCGACTCAGGCCGATGAGCTGACGGACAAGCGGTTTTTAAAGGAAGCCAGGGTCGTGGCCGGGCTCCGGCATCCGAACATCGTCTCGATCTATGACGTCGGGGTCTATGAAAATAAATACTACATCATCATGGAATATCTGGAGGGCGGAGACCTCAAGCAGAACATCAAGCGCGGCCTGACCATCCCCCAGACCCTCAAAATCATGCGGCAGATCGCCTCCGCCCTGGCCCACGCCCATGATAAAGGATTTATTCACCGGGACATCAAATCCCAGAACATCATGTTCCGAGCCGATGGCACGGCGGTTCTCACGGATTTCGGCATCGTCAAAGACCTGACCGCCGAAACCGGTTATACCCTTGACGGCACCAGCATCGGCACCCCCCATTACATGAGCCCCGAGCAGGCCCAGGGAACGACAAAAATCGACTGGCGGACAGATTTGTACAGCCTGGGGGTCACGTTTTATGAAATGCTCACGGGTTCGGTGCCCTATAATGCGGACTCGGCCATTGCCGTGGCCCTGAAGCACATCAAGGACCCGATTCCGCAGCTGCCTGAAAAATTTTCCCAGTTTCAGCCGACCATCGACCGGCTCATGGCGAAAAATCCCAAGGACCGGTTTCAGTCGGCCCATGAACTGGTTTCCGCCATCGGCGTACTGGATGGCGAAGGCCCCTTCACGGACGCATTTCACATGCCTCATGCCTTGGGCAGCCGGGTCCGACTGGCCAATATTTTTTCCGGCGTGCTGATCGGATGCGTCATCGGCGGAGTTCTGTTCGCAAGCATGCCCCTGCTGGAAAAGCTCAGGGGCTCTGGCCAGACCGCAGCCCCCCCTTCCCGGACGGCTGCGGGAGAGCCGATGCCTTCCGCTGAACCGGATTCGAAAAAATCTTTTCTGGATATGATCAAAAACACCGACGAGACTTCCCCGGACACGGCCCGGCTCACCGATCTGATTGTCAAGCATAATTATCCGCAGGCCCTGGATTATATTTTGAAAATGCGAAAAGACCTGCCGGAATCATCCCATGAAATGATGAAGAAAGCCGATCAGGCTCTGCGATCCGGACAGTATCTGAACGCCGGCGACATGTACAACTCGATCCTGTCCGTCGATGGCAAAAACACCGCGGCCCTGCTGGGACTTCTCTATGTGGCGGTCGAAAACCAGAGGACCCTGGCCGGCGACCAGACCCCGACTATTTCGGAATATGACGCCCTGCTGGCTCTTTTGGACAAAGGCATCAAAAAAACTGAATCCCAATATTTCAAGCATTTACAAATCGCTGCCGTCGAGTCTATCTATGAATTCGCCAATGACCTGCTGGCGCAAAACCGCTTCAACGACGCCAAAACATGGGCCGACACCGGCCTGAAATATGCGCCGGACCATCTGCGGCTGAAAAGACTCGGATTTCTCATCCAGGCCAGAGACAGTTTTCATGAAAACCGCCTGATCGAGCCGGACCAGGATAACGCCCTGTCCTATTACCGCCTGATTCTTCAACTGGATCCCGAAGATGCGGCCGCAAAACAGGGAATTGCGGAAATCATCGAGCGATATCAGTCCATGGCCCTTGCCGCGCGCAAAGAACAAAATTTCACCGAAGCGCTGGCCCTCACGAAAAAAGCCCGGTCCATCGCGCCCGAGAACAGGGCCCTGGAGATCGCCGAATGGCAGATGCTTGGGGACATCTCCGCAGCCAAAGGCCAGATCACGACCCCTGAAAATGAAAACGCCCGATATTACTATCAAAAAATTCTGACCCAGGACCCTGAAAACCAGCAGGCCATCCTGGGGATCACCAAAACAGATGTCCTGCTTCCCTTGTATCAGGTTCGGCAGGCCGGGCCGCTGCCTAAAAAAATACCCGCCTATCAGACCCTGTTTTCCAGCCTGGAAACCGCCATTTCCCGCTATGGTCAAACGGATATGGCGGATGTAAAGGAAGAAGTGATCCGGCAGATTAAAAGCGACATCCTGGCCCGGAAAAACCAGAAACAAGCCATTCCATCGGAATTCATGGCCCTGGTTTCCAAACATTTTCCGGAAGAAAAAGAAATTTTTACCACCCAGTACGACATCTTCATCGCCAGCGGGGATGAAAGCGCCGCGACAACCGAAAAAGCGGAGTATTACCTCAAGGCACTGAAACTGAATCCGGGGGCCGGCGATGCCCGCCGCAGAATCGAAAAACTGGCGTCAAGCCTCGGTGACAGCGGCAAAACCGAAGACGCCCGGACGGTTTTAAACCAGGCCATGACCCTTGCGCCGGATTACCCTGCTTTCGGCGATTTGTTGAAGGCTCTCCAGCAGGCCCAGGATATTCGAGCGGAAATATTCACCCTTTTGTTAAAAATTAAAAAAACTTCAGATTTTGCCGAAAAAACCGACCTCTATGCCGCTGTTTTCTCAAAACTCACGGCCGCGGCCAAGCGTCATGGCGCCCCAAAAATTTCGGACGCCAAGCGAGACGTCATCGCCCAGATCCACAGCGATATCTCCGCCCTGAAAAACACCGGGCAACTGATTCCGGAAACTTTCATGACCCTCGTCCGCGAGAATTTCCCCGAAAAATATACGGATATGCGCACCGCCCAGTATGACATGCTGATGGAAAACGGCGACAGGAGCGCCGACAAGCAAGAAAAAGCAACGCATTTCCTCAAAGCCCTGGCCCTGGATAACACCCGACCTGAAGCCAAAAGCCGGATTGAACAACTCGCGAACAACATGGACCAAAATGGGAACAACCCGGCGGCGTCGGACCTGCTGGGCGGGGCCTTGGAAATAGCGCCAAATGAGTTGATATTTACGGAATTGTCTGGCAAAATCAAGCGCGACGTAGAGATCTTCGCCACCCGTTCCGGGTGCGGCCGGGAAAACCAGATCACCCAGGCCCCGGTTTCCATTGAGACCTTGAATCTTTGCATTGCCTACCGGAACATGGCTCCGGAAAGCGTTGTCAATGTAGTGATGCTGAACTCAAATACCGGCCATCGCCTGGAGGTCCCCGTAGTGCTGGAGGATCGTTCCGGTTCCAAACCCATTGACATCGCGGCGCCCATCGAAGGCTTCGCCGTCGGCGATTATTCAATCTCAGTCACCCAAAATGAAACCATATTATCGGAAATCCTTATACAATTTTTACCCAAACGGAGGGAATGATTATGCGGTGGATATTTCTGTTGATCCTGGTTGCTCTTACAACCATCGGATGTGCGGCGAACTGCACCAACGTGCAGGAGAAGCTGAATACCTGCCAGACCACCTTGACGGATCAGGATTATGTCATCAAAAAACAGGAAGCGACGATCCGGCAGAAAGATCAGAAAATTGCGGAACAGGTTGAAACTATTGATAAACTTAAGATAGACATCGCCGAACTCGACCGGAAGCTGGGTATCGTCACCACTGAAAAAGGCCGGTCCCATGAACGCATCAAGGACATCGCCACGTCGGTCAGGGAATACATCAAAAATCAGATGCGGGATAATCGCAATTTTCTGACCGGCATCGCCCTGGAAGACTTCATCGGGGATGAGCTGATCGCAAGGGCCAATACCGGCGAGGAAGGAATACTGGTTGTCAATGTGGAGAATCCGGTCCCCAGCGGCGGTCAAATC
>PCSG01000279.1:3974-4127 GCA_002772195.1 Desulfobacterales bacterium CG23_combo_of_CG06-09_8_20_14_all_51_8
AGGGCCGGTCAACGTCCCCTATGACAACAACATCGGCACCACCGCGTATTTACAAATGCAGTCGGACCAGTACCCCCACGGCTCACGGATCGCCTCCGCCGACATCTGGCAAGCCAAGCAGATCCAGCGGAAGTATTCGCTGAATTATTATGG
>PCSG01000279.1:4221-5430 GCA_002772195.1 Desulfobacterales bacterium CG23_combo_of_CG06-09_8_20_14_all_51_8
CAGCTCTTCTAAAGCTGATTCTTTAGCTTCGAGATTTGCATGAATGCCTGCATTCTCATTTTGAAGTTGGGCTCGCACGGCCTGCAAAGAAGATTCTTTCTCGGCAAGTTCAATATAATTTTGCAGGGCAATTGTTAATTCCGCTTCTTTGCTTTGCTGCTTTATGTTTTTATATTGTTCCGCTCTTTTGGCCTGGCGGGAAATGGTATTGAGCTGAGATTTTACTTCCTTAATGATATCGTTAAGCCGTAAAATATTTTGTTTTGTCGCTTCCATTTTACGGACTGCGGCTTCCTTGCGGCTTTTATATTTGGAGACACCGGCAGCATCTTCAATAAACAATCTTCTATCTTCGGGCTTGGCTTCAACAAGATTTGACACATGCCCCTGCTCAATCAGAGAATATGTTCTGGCGCCAACACCTGTGCCCATGAAGAATTCTTTGATATCAAGAAGCCGACAGGGAACCTTGTTGAGATAATATTCATGCTCACCTTCACAAACAACCTTACGAGAAACAGAAATCTCACTCAATTCGGAATAAGCACCAGGGAAATTTTGACCATTGGCAGCCAAAGTCATGGTAACTTCCGCAATACTTACCGACGCGGAATCCTGACTGCCGTTAAAAACAACATCGTCCATTTTTGTCCCGCGCAACGCTTTAACGCGTTGTTCACCCATTACCCACCGGATAGCGTCAACGATATTGGACTTTCCACAACCGTTGGGTCCAACGATTCCCGTAATTCCGTTATGGAAATCAAGAATAACTTTGTCACGAAACGATTTAAAACCGGATATTTCTAGCTTTTTTAAATTCATAAATTTTCTGTTTAATGTCTGTGCTGGAATTTATAAAATTCTAGCAAAAGATTATTCCTTTGTAAAGAAAAAATACAACAAATGGTGTTATCTAATAATTTATACCACAATATATAGTACTTTGATCTTCTTTACTTTTTTCCGTAGTATCCTCAAATAAAGTCACTTTATCGACATAAAAAATGCCTAAAATATCAATTCGGGAGTAAAAAAGCAGAAAGCCAACTCTGACGGCTTGTGCTATATTTCATCCGGTCTATTTTCTATCAAAGCCGGTGGCTGAGGAATAATCCCAGAGCGACAAGCACCGGCGTGCTGATATTGAGAATTACATTTTTAACCATGAACGGGATGAGGCTGGGGATATCATCGGCATTGCGGATG
>PCSG01000350.1:0-3931 GCA_002772195.1 Desulfobacterales bacterium CG23_combo_of_CG06-09_8_20_14_all_51_8
CCAACATTCAATCAATCCCTACTGTCAGAGAATCACTCGCCGGACGAATCGCCAAAATCCGATTACGCCCCCTCGCGCAGGGGGAAATGCAAAAAATCGCTCCCCACTTTATCGAATCCGCTTTCGAGCAGTCATTCCTGACAGTTCGTGCCCACCAGGACCGCGATGCGCTCCTGGAAATCGCTTTCAAAGGGGGCTTTCCAGAGCCAATGATACTTCAGGACCGCAGCCGAAAGCGTTGGCACAGTGACTATATTGACGCCATACTCGAACGGGACCTGAAAGAGATCGCCAAAATTCATCGGAAAAATGTCATTCGTGAATTGGTTAACGTTCTCGCGGCATGGTCAGGCAAATTTATGGATCTGTCCGCAATCGGCTCCGGTCTTTCCATCCAGCGCCAGACCCTCGAAAGTTACATCAATGCCTTAGAAACACTCTACCTGGTGGAACGTGTATATCCCTGGACAAAAACAGACTACGCCCGTGTCGGCAAACAAAGCAGAATCTTCATGGCTGACAGCGGTTTGATGGCGTCTCTGCTCAAATGGAAAATGGACCAGGTCCGCCTGGACTCCGACCGCTCCGGCAAGCTGATGGAAACTTTCGCCTATAATGAGATCGTGGCGCAAGTCGACGCCGGAGATGGCCGCTATGAACTGTTTCATTATCGTGACCGGGAAAAACGTGAAATCGATTTTTTAATCGAGCGGGAAGATAATGCATTGCTTGGCATTGAGATCAAAGCCGGATCAGCCGTTGACAAAAATGATTTCAACCACATGAAATGGTTTAAGAATAATTTGGCAAACGGCAGGCCGTTTATCGGCGTCATTTTATATACGGGCGAATTTTCCGCCTCTTTCGGCGATAATTTCTGGGCCGTTCCCTTCGGTCTGATGTGGTCATAGTATCGGAACCGGAAAGATGGATGACAACGCGCTGTTTGAAAAATACCATCGTTTGTTAAGCGAAAATATTCGTTTGACCGAAGAAAACAACCAGTTGAAAGTTCGGCTGGGGATAACGGAATCCGAGCCTGATGAAGATGGTATTTCAAAAACAAGCGCGGAAGAATCCTTGCCCGGTGAAAAATCGTCTGACTGCGCCGCCTTTCCCGATGTAACCAACGCATCGAATTCCATCTCAAAAATCAAACTGTTCATGTCGCTCTTCAAAGGCCGGGAGGATGTGTACGCGAAACGATGGGAAAATAAAAATAAATCCGGCTATTCGCCGGTTTGCTTGAACCAATGGCGGACCGGCATATGCGGAAAGCCGACCATTTCCTGCGCCAAATGCCCGAACAAAGCCTATGCACCGATGGATGAAGCCGTCATTGAAGACCATCTGCGAGGGAAGCTAACCGCCGGCATCTACCCGATGCTGCCGGATGAAACCTGCTTTTTTCTGGCCATGGATTTTGATGAAGGGGACTGGCAAAAAGACATTTCCATGGTGAGAGATGTTTGTGGCGAATTTTCCATTCCCGCCGTTGTGGAACGATCCCGATCCGGAAAAGGGGGCCACCTGTGGTTTTTCTTTGAACAAAGCATTCCCGCCATGTTGGCCAGAAAATTCGGCACGGCCATCCTGACCCATGCCATGGACAAGCGCCATGACATCCGATTCCGATCCTATGACAGATTGTTTCCGAATCAGGACACCATGCCCAAGGGTGGCCTTGGCAATCTCATCGCCCTTCCCCTCCAAAAAGCGGCAAGGGAAATGGGAAACAGTGAATTCGTCGATGAAAACCTTCAGTCCCATCCGGATCAATGGGCGTTTTTATCCGGCATTCAAAAAATCCCGGGAGATAGGATTGAAGGGCTCATATCCGAACTTTGCCCCGGCCATGAACTGGGCGTTTTGAAGATCGACGCGGAGGAGGAAACCTCAAAACCATGGGAAACCAGGAAAATCCAATTGTTGAAAAGCGATTTTCCGGCCCGAATCGATATAGTCCGGGCAAACATGCTGTTTGTTCCAAAAGTGGGACTTTCCCAACGGGCCTTGAATCGCTTAAAACGGCTGGCGTCCTTCAAAAATCCCATGTTTTTTCGGCATCAGGCTATGCGTTTGTCCACCTATGGACTTCCGCGGATTATTTCCTGCGCGGAAGAAACCGCTGGTTATTTGGGTTTGCCCAGAGGAAGCGAAACAGAACTGGCGGAGATATTGACAGATCTTGGAATTGACATTCGGTTCATTGATAAAACCAATCCCGGTAAAAATATCAACGTGACTTTCAATGGTCAGTTAAGGGATGAACAGGCCCTGGCCCTTGAACAGCTTTTAAATCACGATATCGGCATTCTGTGCGGAACCACCGCTTTCGGCAAAACCGTCGTGGCCATTCGGCTGATTGCTGAAAGAAAGGTCAATACCCTCATCCTGGTGGACAAAGTCAACCTGATGTCCCAATGGAAGAAAAAATTATCGGAATTTTTGATCGTCAATGAAACTTTGCCGGGACAGGATTTGACGGCGAACAAACGGCGGGGACGAAAGAAAAACACATCCATCATCGGCCAACTGGGAGGGGGTAAAAACACCTTAAACGGCATTGTGGACGTTGCGGTGATGCAATCGTTAAGCCGGCAGGGAGAGGTCAGGGAATGTGTTAAAAACTATGGCATGATCATCGCCGATGAGTGCCATCATGCCTCGGCTTTCACTTATGAACAAATTCTGAAAACCACCAACGCCCGATATATTTACGGCCTGTCCGCCACGCCGGCTCGAAAAGACGGGCATCATCCGATTTTGTTCATGCATTGCGGCCCCATTCGATACCGGGATAATGCAAAAAAACAGGCTGAAAGCAGACCTTTTGATCATTATGTCATTCCGCGATTCACCTCCATGCGGGTTCCTTTGGATAGCGATGAAAAAGAAGTGCCCATCCAGGCATTATACGCTGAAATCGTGGATAATGACTTTCGGAATCAGCAAATTGTCGATGATGTGCTGACCAATTATAAACTCGGCCGAAACTGCATTGTTTTAACATTGCGGACCGCGCATGTTGAATTGATAGCAAAAAAATTACGGGAATCCGTTCCGGATGTTGTGACGCTGACAGGAGGCATGGGCGTAAAAACGACCCGGGAAGTCTTCAAAGGCATCGCCGAGACCCCTGCCGACAAAAATCTCATCCTGGTGGCCACTGGTCATTTTATCGGGGAAGGGTTTGACGAACCGCGCCTGGATACGCTATTTTTAGCCATGCCGATATCATGGAAAGGAACGCTGCAGCAGTATGCCGGCAGGCTGCACCGGCTGTTTGCTCAAAAAAAAGAGGTCCGCATCTATGATTATGTGGATATCCAGGTAAAAATGCTGGAAAGAATGTATCAAAAACGGCTCGCCGGATATGCTTCCATGGGATATGCGGCCAAGGGCGAGGACATCGGGTCGGCATCACTTGATATTATTTTTGATAAAGATAATTTTTTGCCTGTTTTCAGCCAGGACCTGGCCGCGGCAAAAAAAGAAATTCTCATCGTAAGCCCGTTTGTCAGAATAAGACGCACGTCCCAAATGATAAAGCTCCTGCAAATCGCCATCGGCAAAAAAATCCGGGTCATGGTCGTGACCCGGCCGGCGGAGGATTTTAAACCGGCGGATCGATCCGGCTTGCAGGAGGCGCTGAATCTGTTAAAAAATAACGGTATCCATATTGTCTTTAAATCCAATATCCATCAAAAATTCGCCGTCATGGACCAGAAAATCGTGTGGTACGGCAGCATCAATCTGTTAAGCTACGGCACGGCCCAGGAAAGTATCATGCGGATTGAAAGCGGCAATATCGCGAGTGAGTTGTTGAAAAGCATCGAAAGTTCTTAAAACGAAAAAAGCCCCGGCGGTTTTCACCTTCGGGGCTTTTTATATGTAAACCCGCCTTATGGCAGGATTGGAACTGGCTCCC
>PCSG01000350.1:3940-4360 GCA_002772195.1 Desulfobacterales bacterium CG23_combo_of_CG06-09_8_20_14_all_51_8
ACTCGAACCACGGACACGGTGGTTAATCCCGCCGCAGGCGGGACTCTGCCGACCCCTTTTCACTTAGAAATCTTCTGATACCATGTTTCTTGACTCTTTTTTCCAGTTTCACGGCATCGGATCGTGACAACAAATCACTGGCCCAGGCAACCTCCCATGGACCAGGGATCACTTTTGTCGTCCGGGTCAAACGATACTCCGGATCATTATGTGATTTTAGCCGCTGCTCCAGATTACCGGTGTATCCGCAATAATAACGCCCGTTACTCCGGCTCTGAAGTATATAGACCTGATATTCCTTTTCCAATGGCACCCCGACGAAAAAAGCCCCGGCGGTTTTCACCTTCGGGGCTTTTTATATGTAAACCCGCCTTATGGCAGGATTGGAACTGGCTCCCCAGCGCGGACTCGAACCACGGA
>PCSG01000234.1 GCA_002772195.1 Desulfobacterales bacterium CG23_combo_of_CG06-09_8_20_14_all_51_8
GCCGCACCGTTCTGGATTACGCCCGCTCCCTGACCGGCGATGAGAGCGTCAAGCCCCTGTACCGGAATGAGGTGAGTTTTCATGTGCCCGCCGACACATCCATGGATTGCGGGCGGTATGAAGGCATTATTGGGAAGCGGTAATGGCCAGTGGGATAAATTTTACAATCGTCCATCCAAGGCAATATCTTACGGAATTTCAGCCGGCTTCCATATTCGGTCCGGCTTTCGTAGGGCGGATTAGCATAGCGTAATCCGCCGATTGACGGGTTTTGGTGGATTACGCTTCGCTAATCCACCCTACGATCTGAAGGTGTTAATTCGGATACAACTTCTGAAGGTAAAATCGTCGGTATCGAAATCCTGCATACTTCCGAAACTTTAGCCGTAAAAGAATAAATATGCCTTTATATAACATCAAAAAAAGATTGCTCACCATCGCACCGAATATTTTTGCGAACACCCCGGTGCTTTTCGCTTATTTATATGGCAGCGTCGCGCTTGACCAGGCCCATCCGTTCAGCGATCTTGATATCGCTGTAAATATTGGAACGCAATTGTCGCTGAAAGAGAGTCTGTCTCTTGAACTTTCCCTTTCCCTTGAAATTGACAAGCAAATGGAAATTGCTCCGCCATGTGATGTCCGCATCATGAATCATTTGCCGCTCGTTGTCGCGGGACAAATCATAACCGATGGCATAATGATTTATTGCCGCGACGACGACTTCCGTATTGATTGTGAAACATCCTTGAGAGGCGCTTATTTTGATTTTCTCCCGTCACTTCGTATTTTTCAGGGAGAATATCTCCAGCACATGGACACGATAGCCGATGGTTGATATAATCATTTAAAATGATAAATGGGTGTACAAATGGTTTTTGCTGAAAAAATACAAAAGCGTTTAAAAGAATCGAAGGGGTGAAGATTGAAAACTGGACGGAAGAAATTTTTTTGACAATCAGACAAATAAGGAGAAACAACAGTGAAAATTCTTGTTGCCGGCGGCGCGGGCTATATCGGTTCCATGCTCGTTCCTGAATTAACAACATGGATATGAAGTGGATGTGATTGATCTGCTGTGGTTCGGTAATCATTTGCCGGATGGCGTGAAGGTCATTCAGAAAGATTTGTTCACCTGCACACGGGAAGACATCGAAGGTTATGACCAGGTGATTTTTCTGGCGGGCCTTTCCAATGACCCCATGGCGGAATTTTCGCCTTCCAAGAATTTCGTGGACAAATGGCGCGCTGCCCTCCTATCTGGCGTACATGTCAAAGCTCTGCGGGGTGAAACGCTTTATTTACGCCTGCTCCTGCTCGGTTTACGGCTATACGGTGGACAAACTCTATGATGAAACATCCCCGGCCATCAGCGCCTATCCCTATGGTATCTCCAAGCTCCAGGGGGAATTCGGGGCATTGCAGATGGCGGATGATAAGTTTTCGGTGATCAGCCTTCGTCAGGGAACGGTGTGCGGCCATAGTCCCCGGATGCGTTTTGATCTGATCGTCAACATTATGTTCAAACATGCCCTCGCCATGGGCGAAATCACCGTCAACAATCCGTCCATCTGGCGGCCTATTCTGTCCATCAAGGACGCCGTAAAGGGATATATGCCCACGGAAAATATTTCGAATATGATTGAATCCATTTACAGCAGGCTGGATGAATACGGCGACCTTGACACGGAACGTTTTTACAATATCCGGGTGTTTAAAAGGCTGGAAAATCAGCAGAATATTTGCGTTTGAACCTTCAGCATTATACAGAATTTCCATAAATGAGAATATATATTGATACCTGTGGAATTCAGAGGCCATTAGATATAAAAAATCAGTTAAGAATCATACTGGAAGCTGATTCAATTCTCGGATTGATAGAATTTTGCAAAGAGGGTCATGCGGATTTGATCGTTTCGGATGTTTTGAGATATGAAATCCAAAATTGTCAGAATATTATTAGACGGGAATATGCTGAAAGTGTGTTGAAAAAAGCAAAACTGGATGTACCTCTTACAGAAGAAATCAGAGTTCGTGCGGTTGAATTGGAAGGATTTGGGTTCAGAGGGCTCGATGCTTTGCATCTGGCATCAGCAGAAGCGTGTAATGCCGATTTCTTTTGTACCTGTGATGATGAAATTATTAAAAGAGCCAAATTAAGGGCATCAAACAAAATCAGAGTTTTTTCGCCGATAGACCTGATAAGGGAGTTAAAGTTATGATGATTGAACAAAGGCCTATGTCCGAAGTTATCAGCGATGCAATAAATATATTGGCATCTCAGATCGGTACGGCAAACACAGCGAGGTTCATTAATTATTTTTCGGTTGGTTTTGGCGATTATACTGAAGATCGCAAGGAAATTTTCGCTAAATTCACAGTTGATGACATTGTTACAGAGATAAGAGCGAAAAAAAAACCGAGTAAGAAAAAAAGTTGAGACTCGATTTTCAGCCTTGCGTCAGATAATTATACCGTGGGTCAGGTGGGGGACATTGTGCGGGATGAGGTAGGTGGCCCGGCTGACCGGCAAAAAAGTGAAAATCAATATTTTAAACAAGCAGGATTTCCGAAATTACAAGGTCAGCTTTGAAAAAGCAAGAACCCTTCTGGGATATATGCCCACGGAGAATGTTTCGGACATGATCGAATCCATTTACAGCCGGCTGGATGAATACGGCGATCTCGACACGGAACGGTTTTACAATATCCGGGTGTTTAAAAAGCTGGAAGCTCAGCAGCTATGACAATACCGTAAAAAGTCAAAAAAACAATTTATTGTCATTCCGGCGAAAGCCTGAATCAAGCAATTTCAATATGTTATGGATGCCGGATCCGTCATCCCGGACTTGATCCGGGACCGGCATGACGGAATCCGACTTTTTACGAGAGCATCAGCTATAATATAAGGATGAAAAATTTCATGACGGTTCATAAAAATAAAATTAATATAATAAACGAGTTAGATGAAAAAGACAAAAGCAAATTATTGTTTTTTGCGGAAGCGCTGTTTAAACAATCAAAATATGAGAGATTAAGAGATGAAATTGGGCAACGCCGGAAGGAAATAAAGGATAAGAATATAACTTCTCATAAGGACTTCTGGCAGGATATCTAATTGGAATGTAAAGAAAATATTTATCTTGAAGATAGGCCATCGAAAAGATGTTTATTGATGGTAAAGGTGCTACCACATGAAGGTCAACAGAAAACATATTCAAATATCCCGAATGAAATCAGCACACACTGATGAAACACCTGCGGATATTTCAAAATCAGAAGCGATATCTTTTATGTGGGAGTTAACGCAAGAAATATTTTCTTTATCAGGGAAATACGATGTTGAATCAAGACTACAAAGACATGTTGTCTCTATTACTCGAAAACGCCGTTGAGTTTCTTCTTGTCGGGGCTTATGCACTTGCAGCGCATGGTTTTCCGCGCGCTACGGCAGATATTGACATATTTATTAAACCATCCAGGGAAAATTCAAAGCGGCTGTTTAAAGTATTAATAGAATTTGGCGCTCCTCTTAAGAACATAAATCCATCGGATTTCGAAGAACCGGGAATCATTTTCCAGATCGGCGTCAAACCAAGACGCATTGATTTGATAACGGAAATTGATGGATTGAGCTTTGAAGATGCGATAGAAGACGGGGAAATAATTGATATTGAAGGTCTGTCAATACCCATCATTTCTAAAAAAAAATTGATAATCAATAAAATGGCAACCGGCAGAGAAAAAGACAGGCTTGACGCGGAGAATTTAATGAATTCATCTCTTGAATCTTGATGCTCTCGTAAAAAGTCGGATTCCGTCATGCCGGACTTGATCCGGC